>DXHF01000569.1 GCA_019113605.1 Candidatus Paenibacillus intestinavium | reverse complement strand
ATACTTTCACATCCGATCAATACAATCACTATTAATAATAGACTCAAAACTGTTTTGAACATTGTATCCTCCTCATCTTCAACAAGCCCCCTTTAATTTACCATATAATAGAAAGTCATGAAACAATGTTTAGCATTTATGGTTTGGTTTTTGCAATCACATTTCATCTATCTTATGATAAGTTAAGAAATTCACTTTCATTATGCATTATTGAAAAAGCGATACTACCGTTATGACATACTATATCTTTCAGACGAAAGTAGGGATCATTATCATATTTTATATTATTGCAATCATAGTCGTTATAGCAGATCAGTTAACCAAAGTTTTAATCCGAACCTATATCGATATTGACCAAGCTTTTACTATATGGGGAATCCCTCTTACACATATCGAAAACAGTGGGATGGCAGGCGGCTTGTTTCCAGGTAATGCACGACTCTTTGGTCTAATAGCGGTATTATTCGTAGTTGGTGTTCTATATTTTCGAAAGACTGGTGATATGAAGGGGGCTCTAATCGATAGTAGCTTTGGATTTTTTGTCGGGGGAGCTATCGGAAACGGAATTGATCGACTTCTGTATGGACAAGTGACCGACTTTATTATTCGTAGAAATGGCGTTCTTAATATAGCAGACCATGCGATTGAAATAGGTGCACTATTGCTTATTATGTATGGGATAATTAGTTGGTTCAAAAAACGTGCTTTATTAACTGAAACAGAAAGTTAACTATATGCTCGGTGAAAAATAAAGCCTCTAGAATAGTTGCAGAAAAATCGCAATCTCAATTCTAGAGGCTATTGATAATAAAAATAATGCAGGAAGCTTATTTTCACACTGCATATGCTCCTATAGCAATTCTTTAGCTAGTAGCTGTACACATTGCAAACGAGAAGCCTGTCCATGCTGATTCAAATTGAACATCACTTCCTCAAAGCCGAAATAGTCTTGATCTGCACGAAGGCGATCTGCTACTTGCACAGCTGTACCTACCAAATGTATATTACGGTTTTGTTGCAGGTTCATCTTATCCATCTCAGAGAATTGCACATCTGCTGCTTCTTCTGGAGATAGTATTTGCCCGATTTGTCCCTTTAAGAAATTTAAGCGCCATATATCAAGTGGCTTCGCATAAAACTCAGCCTCGTCTACCGTCGGTGCAACCGTTACGGAATAAGTCACATTAATAAGTGGTTTTTCCATAAAGTATGATGGTTCAAAATAAGTACGATACGCATCAAATACCTCTTTATGCATTTCACCTGAGAAGAAATGGGCAAATGCGTATCCAACACCCATCTTACCAGCTTGAATCGCACTATTACCTGTCGATCCGAGTAAAAATGCCTCGGGAAGCTGAATATTGGTCGGAGACGCAATAACAGAATCATATATCGCTGAGTTTGGCTTGCGGTCACTCATCAGGCGAAGCGTTGTTGACAGCTTGTCATACATATCCATACCCATTTGCGAACGACCTTCAGCTAACGCGCGGGTTGCCACTGGATCTCCGCCTGGAGCACGTCCTACGCCAAAATCAATACGTCCTGGATTAAGTCCAGCAAGTGTTTTGAACACCTCTGCCATCTTAAATGGTGAATAGTGCATCATCATGATGCCACCCGTACCAATGCGAATGTTCTTCGTTTTCGCCGCAAGATGTGCAGCAAGTATTTCTGGGGCAGTGCTCACATACCACTGCGTATTATGATGCTCTGCCATCCACATGCGTGAATAACCCAGCTGATCTGCTAATATCGCTAATTCTTCAACAAATTGAAGCGCCTGCTGGGGCGTATGTCCTTTAGTAATGGGTCCTTGATCTAAAATTCCGATTTTCATGTTATGTATCTCCCCTCTTTATGCGACTGACTTACAAATATTGTGGATAGCCTGTAAACTTGAAATCTTTACCTACAGGTGTAATCGTTAGATCTGCCAAATCTACAGCGTCCTTCATTAGCGTGACACCTGCTCCTTCAAGAAATGTTGGTGCATGAGTTCCTCCGACTAATTTGGGAGCGAAATAAATAACGACTTTATCAACAAGCTTATTTTCCAGAAAAGCAGCATGAATCGTGCCACCACCTTCAATTAGAACAGACGAAACAAGTTTTTCACCTAATATACGAACAACATCGCGAGGGTCGGTATGCATCTCGCCTGAAGTTACATATATGGAAATGCCAAGCGCTTCTAGCTTCTCCCTCTTCTGCTGATCATAATGCTGAGCTGTAAATATCAATGTTTCGGCCTTTTGATCTGTAACAACCTTTGAATCTAATGGAATTCGCAATGTAGAATCTAGCACGACTCGGATCGGATTTCTGCCATTAGCAATTCTAGTCGTCAACTCAGGATTATCCTCGATGACCGTATTCACGCCAACTAATATCGCCATATGTTCATTTCGTAGTATATGTGCATCATATCTTGCTTCGTCCGATGTAATCCATTTGCTATCTAAAGTATGCGTAGCAATTTTGCCATCTAATGTACTTCCCGCTTTCATCGTTAAAAAAGGCTTCTTTTCAACAATAAATTTGTTGAACACTTCATTCATCTTGCGTGATTCAGCTTCCAGCACACCTACAACGACTTCAATGCCAGCGTCTTGCAATAGTTTAACGCCATTACCAGCAACGACGGGATTCGGATCTAGCGTTGCGATAACGACCTTTTTGATTCCCGCTTCAACAATTGCTAACGCGCAAGGACCTGTTCGTCCATAATGAGAACAAGGTTCTAACGTAACGTAAATCGTCCCATTGCGCGCTTGCTCTCCAGCCATACGGATCGCATGAATTTCAGCATGCGGTTCGCCTGCTTTCAAATGAGTACCGATACCTACAATACGATTATCATTAACAATAACTGAGCCAACTAAAGGGTTGGGGTCAGTTTGTCCTTTCATCGCACGCGCGTTGTCGAGCGCTAATTGCATATATAATTGATCATTACTCATTGGAACACACTCCATCGTCTTTCATATGTCCAGAACGCTCAATTTTTGTCTGTAAATAATTTTTATTGAATTCGGAATTATCTCCCCAGATTGGCTCTCTTCCAGAAAGGGTTAGACCAGCATTTTTCATCGCTGCTACTTTCTTCGGATTATTCGTCATAAGCGTCACTGGCTTCGTCCGCAATGTTTTCAGCACTTTAATCGCATCATCATAATTTCTTGAATCATCGACAAAACCTAGACTTTCATTGGCATCCACTGTGTCGTAGCCATTTTCTTGTAGCACATATGCCATCGCTTTACTAAATAAGCCAATGCCTCGTCCTTCATGGTTCGCCAAATAAAAGAGTGCACCCGTGCCACTATCAACGATGTTTTTCATCGACTGCTTTAATTGATAACCACAATCACATCTTTTGCTACCAAATATATCGCCAGTATGACAAATCGAATGCATACGAATTAGCGCATCCTCGGCATTAGCGAAATCACCATAGACAAGTACACTAGATTGCTGATACTCTGCCAAATTCGCTGAGGATAGCTGCTTAATGACTTCCTCATAATTGTTAGTCGCCTGACATTTACTTAACCAGCAATACCATTGAAAAATAACCGTTTCGCCGTCTAAATTAACAGGCAGCTTAATCGGGCCTACTAGATAAATGGCACCTTTACCGGATTCAATCATTTGTATTTTATCTTTTAATAAACTAAGCATTTCGGGTTCAAGTGCAGTATGCAATGTATATCATTCCTTCTAGTTAAATTTTGAATTTATTCAAATGTAACAATACATTACCATTATTCCATATTTGCTTACTTTTTGTAAGTTAAAATTTTAATGTATTCTATTCCTTCGACAAATTTGAACATTTAGTTAGAATATTTTCTTTTTGTACATTTTAATATTATTGTACATAATCCGTTAAAGTATTTCACAAGCTTGTATAAAGTAAGCAATACAAAAATTAGGCGACCTCTTTTCAGTTCAACACCGAAAATCGATCGCCGCATTAGCTTCTATTTATTTGTAGTGTGTTGCAAATGAGTCAACGTTTGAGTAAATATTTCCTTCACATGATCATCATCTATAGAATAATATACTGTCTTGCCTTCTTTACGGCGCTTTACCATTCTTATATTACGCAAATATCGTAGCTGGTGAGATACGGCAGACTGTGTCATACCAAGTACAACACAAAGGTCATGTACGCATAATTCAGTACTTAGTAGAGCATGGATTAGCTTTACTCGTGTCGGATCACCTAACGCTTTGAATATATCTGCCAAATCAATCGCCGTTTTCTCATCAAGGTTGATTTCCCCCAAATGTTTGAGATTAATCTCGGTGCCCAAACAAGTGTCGTCGCATTGATCTTCCGCTACTTGAACCATTTCTTTAACACCGCCTTTACATTCATTGTGTTTATTATATCAGAAAGATTACGAATAAGGCAGTCATTGACATATTTATAGATTTGGCATATCATATGAGCAAGTATTCATATATTGTATTTGAAAGGAGGATGTTCAATGAATGAATATCGCGTAAAAGGGCTTTCCTGTGGCGGTTGCGCCCAAAGAATTGAAGATGAACTGAAACAATTAGAGCACGGGAAAGATTCCTCTCTTAGCTATAATTCAGGAAAACTAACGATTAGTCCTCAAATGTCGATGACTGAGGTTAATAAAATTTTGAAATCTGATGGCGCCTACATTGCGAAGCAATTAAATGACGATGTCGACCATTCAGATGAACATTCACATAGTAATCACGATCATAGTCATGGCGACCACGGACATGATCATAGTCATGCAGATAGTAATAATAAAATATTAACACTACTGATCACTTCCGGTGTTATCTATATCGCAGCTTTACTACTGGAAGGAGTTCTTAACCAACAAGCTCTCATTCTTTTATTTTTGGCAGCAACGATCATTAGTGGATACACAACCTTTATGCGTGGCTTAAAAAATATTATAAGCCTTAAATTCAATATTGATACATTAATGACGATCGCTTTAATAGGTGCTGTAGCTATTGGCGAATGGAAGGAAGCTACACTTGTAGCCATTTTGTTCGGTATTAATGAATTACTCGAAGGCTATGGCATGGAAAAGGCTCGACGATCAATGGAAACATTGCTGCAAGTTGCACCGAAAGAAGCGCTAAAGCTAGATAATGGTCAAGAATCAATTGTTCCGATCTCCTCCTTACTAATCGGTGACCTCGTCAAAATAAAACCTGGTGAAAAGATTCCATCTGATGGGGTCGTCACTGATGGAAAAAGCTCTGTCAACGAAGCGGCCATTACAGGAGAATCACTACCTGTGGAAAAGGGGAGC
>DXHF01000568.1 GCA_019113605.1 Candidatus Paenibacillus intestinavium | reverse complement strand
TAATTTAGCAGCAGCACTTAATGATCAGATGAACTTTGAATTTTATTCCGCTCATGTGTATCTAGCTATGGCGGCACACTGCTCAGCAGATAATCTAGATGGCTTTGCGAATTTTTTCCTTGTGCAGGCTGAAGAGGAACGCTTCCACGGTATGAAAATTTATAAATTTTTGAATGATCGTGGACGTCGCGCAACGATTCAAGCGTTGGGAGAACCGAATAATACTTATGCATCTGTACTTGAAGTATTTGAACAAGGCTACAAACATGAGATACAAAATACGAAACGCTTCTATGATCTGTCTGATATTGCGATGAATGAACGTGAGCACGCTACGATTAACTTCTTGAAATGGTTTATTGATGAACAGGTTGAAGAAGAAGCATTATTTGATGGCATCATTACCAAATTAAAACGAATTGACCAGGATAGCAACGCATTCTATATGCTTGACGCGGAATTTGCAACACGCTCTTTTGATCCTGCTGCGGAAGCTTAATCGGTTAACAATTTGAATATAAGACAAACCGTCATATTAGCAGACTATTTGCTAGTATGACGGTTTTATTTGTCTACATAGTTTATTTATGTAAACGAGCTAGGTGAATGGTTGCTCTAAATACTGGGTGAATAGTAATCCTCCATTAGGGAATATATGCGCTAGTCTTCTTATTTGCATTAAAATTAGTTACAATAGAGGAATACACAATCATTTATACAGATGATGATTGAGCTTTATTTGAAAACGAAAGCTGAGGGACAATACATGAAAGTCGTACTATCGACACTGAATGCGAAATTTATTCATACATCACTTGCATTGCGCTGTCTAAAAGCATTTAGTGGTCATAAATTTGATATGGACATTGCGGAGTATACAATTAAAGACCCTGCAATGAATATCGTATCTGATATATTTGCAAGAAAGCCAGATGTTGTAGGATTCTCTTGTTACATTTGGAATATTGAAGAAACGATTACCGTTGTTAATATGCTACGTAAAATACAACCTGAATTGAAAATAATTTTAGGTGGTCCTGAAGTAAGCTATGATACGGAGCAATGGATGGAGAGATTGACGGATGTCGACTTTATCGTCATGGGTGAAGGTGAGGAGACGTTCGATCATCTGTTAACTGAAATTGAAACAACGCAAAAATATCACATGGTATTTGGTATTGCCTATCGTAGGCATTTGGCTGATAGCGTTGAGATTCGTATTAATCCAGGTCGTCCGAAGCTTGATCTGAATACACTTCCATCGCCATACCGATTTGAAGAGGATCTTCCGCAGCTAGCAAACCGGATCGTCTATTTTGAGACAAGCCGTGGCTGTCCATTCAGTTGTCAATTCTGTTTGTCTAGTATCGAAGTAGGTGTTCGTTATTTCGATATCGAGCGGACAAAAGCGGATATTATCTATCTTATCGATCAAGGTGCGACATTGATCAAATTCGTGGACCGTACCTTTAATATTAAGCGAGATTATGCGCTAGAGATGTTCCAATTTTTAATTGAGAATCATGGGGGCTGTGTGTTCCAGTTCGAAATTACGGCGGATATAATGCGTCCTGAAGTTCTTGATTATTTGGCTGAAAATGCACCGCCAGGAGTATTCCGCTTTGAGATTGGCGTTCAATCTACGAATGATGTAACGAACTTAGCTGTTCAGCGTCGCCAAAATTGGAAGAAGCTTGTCCGAACAGTGACGAAAGTGAAAGAGTCGGGAACGATTGCTCAGCATTTGGATCTTATTGCTGGATTACCACTTGAAAATTATGATACGTTCCGTGGCACATTTAACGATGTATTTGCACTACGTCCTGAGGAGTTGCAGCTTGGCTTCTTGAAAATGCTGCGTGGTACTGGCTTGCGCAATGATGCTGACAAATGGGGGTATATCTACCAAGATCGTGCACCGTATGAGATGCTCGGCAACGAGCTAATGCCATTTGCTGATATCGTTAGAATTAAGCGAGTCGAGGATGTTCTGGAAAAATACTGGAATGATCATCGGATGGATAGTACATTGCTTTATTTGGTAGACCATGTATTCAACTCACCGTTTGACTTCTTCCAAAGCTTTGGAGATTATTGGGAAGGACAAGGGTGGCAGAAGATTGGTCATCAGCTCGAGGATCTGTTCTCACGCTTATGGTCATATCTTGTCTATGCCCAAGATATAGAAGGTCATCAGCTTGATCTTCCGGTCATCCAAGGCTTGATGAAGCTAGATTATTATAGAAACCATCGCTATAAGCCGCGTAAAGTTTGGTGGGATTCTATTATGGAGAAATCAGAATGGTCAAGCTGGATGAAGAAGCTTGTTGATCGACCTGAACAAGTAAACGAGCGGTTTGCTTGTTATCGCTTCAATGAACGTGATTTGCAGAAGCATGTCGTGCTAGAAAAAGTTCCATTCAATTTGTCGCATTATTTGGAGACAGGTGAAGTGGTGGTTGAGGGAGAATCACTACTCATTGCGATGTATATACAGGAGCAGGGTGAAAAGCAATCCACTGCTAACATATATAGTATGAATATTAGCGAAGCTGTACAACAATAGAGAATGCATACACTGACTGAAACAGCAATGATGCTTATGAATAGACTATAGCCTAGCGCTATAGTCTATTTTTGAGTTCTACTATCCTTTTACAGCTCCTGCAGTCATACCATCGATAAAATATTTTTGGAAAGCAAAGAATAACGCAAGAATCGGAATAATCGAGAAAAATGATCCGGCGATTAGTAGATCATAGTTGTTTCCATAAGGCGTTAACAATGTTTTCAAGCCGATCGTTAACGTGTATTTGGAACCATCACTGAGTACCATGAAAGGCCATAATAAATTGTTCCAGCTATTCATACCAAGTAGAATAGCCATCGCGGCAAATGAAGGCTTCATAACCGGAATGATAAGACGAAGGAATATACCGTACTCCGTAGCACCATCTATGCGACCAGCGTCAATAATCTCTTTCGGAATACCTCTCAAATATTGACGGAAGAAGAATATGGTTGAAGCATTGGCGATGCCAGGTAATACGATTGCTGAGTAAGTGTTCATTAAACCAAGCTCAAAGGTTAGCGTATAAAGAGGTAATAGCAATATTTCAAATGGAACCATCATAATCATTAACACACAAATAAATAAGAAGTTTTTTGCTCTAAATTCGTATGCGGCAAAGCCGTAAGCAACTGCTGCACTAATAAATAGTGTAAGCACCACTTGTACAACAGTTAGTAAAATCGAGTTGCCAAACCAAGTGAAGTAGGAGTGGTTCCCGGTAAACAAATAAATATAGTTGTCAAAGCTCATCATAGAGAAGTCGAGATGAAGATTTAAGCCTTTTCTAATCAATTCTTGTCCAGGCTTAAAGGATGCTATCATTATCGCGTAGAAAGGTATTAGAATAATGGTTGCAATGATTGCGAAAAAGATAAAGAGACCTGTTTTTTTTAGTTTTTCATATTCCATCGCTAGTCTCCTTTCTTGAACATTCCACTTAATGTTAATTGCGATAAATTAATAATCATCGTCACGGCAAGAAGCACGATACCTACAGCAGCTGCATAGCCAAGATCATTTTTCTCAATACCTTGACGATACAAATAACCTACAATAGTTAGACCGATATTTTTCGGAGAGTTGTTACCATTCCAGAGCATCAAGCTCTCTACGAACATCGCAAGACCAGCGTAGATGGAAATCGTAATAACGTATATTGACGTTGGCTTCAATAACGGAACTGTAATAAGCATAAACTTTTGAAATTTTGAGGCTCCATCAATTGAAGCGGCCTCATAGTAGTCATCGCTAATATTATTAAGTCCAGCAAGGAAATATAGCATGTTAACCCCGGTCCATCTCCAAGCTGCTAGAGTTAATAGGGCGATAAAGCCAGTCGTTTGACCTTTAAGAAATTTCATAGGTTCAATGTCGAACCAAGATAATATTGTGTTAATTAGCGAGCTCTCCATTTCACCAAACATTAAACGAAAAATGGTACCTGCAACAACAACCGAAGTGAGAGCTGGAAAGAAAAAGGAAGATTTGAAAAATCCTTTGAATGTCATATACTTACTATTAATGAGTACAGCTAGTATCATAGGTCCAGGAATTAGAACGATAAGTGTTAACAGCATATAAACAATGCTATTCATTACAGCCTTCCCGAAAATTTTATCCCCCAATAATTTTTCATAGTTGTTCATACCTATCCAAGCTGCATCTTGGCCGAGCGTAACCTTCTGAAAGCTCATTCCTGCCGAACTAAGTAATGGATATAACCAAAAAATAAGGAAGACTAGCACAAAAGGGAGAATAAATACGTAAGGAGCTACTTTTTGTGAGTGTAATATTTTTTTCATAAATATGACTCCTTGGCTTCTTAATATATTCAATAGATAGCTTTGACAGTAGAGATTGATATGAAAGAGCTATCTACAGTTACTGATATAGATAGCTCTTCGTATTTTTGAAGAATGACGATTGACGATTGTGGTTAGTTGCTTAGCTGCTGCGTTATAAGCTCTTGAGCTTCATTCAACGCTTCAGTTACATCTCTACCATCCTCGAATATTTCATTAAGCGTAGTTGTGCCAAACATATTATTAATGGTTGGCGATGCTGATGTAGATTTGATCATTCTAATTTCATCTCTAATCGTATTCAAAACATCAAATGGACTATTAACAAAGTATTTAACAAACATATTTTCTGGGTTGTGGGTTATATCTTTCATGTCCCATACGTCCATATTTACCGGATCGAAGCCAAGTGTATTCCAAATTTCGATATTAGCATCTAGAGATAGCTTGGCATAAGTAAGAAATTCCTTTGCAAGCTCAACATCTTTAGCTGTTTTCGTAACAACAGTACCAGTACCACCGCCACCTACCGATCTAGGCATTCCTTGTTCGAGTACAGGAAGAGGTGCGATAGCAATTTTTCCCGCAAGATCAGGCATATAATTTGTAAAGCGCGACATCATCCATAATGGCATGAATGCACTAGCGAAATTACCTGCATTATATTCACCATATGCTTCTTCAGTATCAGGCTGACCGCCTGCAATGGTGGATATAACGTTGTTTTCAAGAAGATCCTGCATCATCTCGATTCCACGAATTAACTCAGGAGAATTAACTTGTGGTACGCCATAATCATCAGTCAAATCACTGCCTTGCTGAGCAAGAAGTATACCAGCCTGCCAGTTAGCACTCGTATCGGCAGTTCCAAGATACTTTCCTGTTTTTTCATACAATGCAATACCAGCTTTTTTGTAGTCTTCAAAAGTAACGATATCTTTGTAGTCGATACCTGCCTCTTCAAGCATTTCTGTGTTGTAGAAGGCAACGGTTGCTCCAACGTGAGTTGGGATTCCGTAATTTTTACCATCTTTGCTGTAAATATTAATACGGGACTCAACGATTGTATCACGGTAAGGGTCTATTACATCGTTAAGCTCAACTAGATTAGGGGTGCCGTTAAGGAAGTCGGGGAATTTACCTAGCTCGATATCTGAAATATCAGGAGCTCCCGTTCCAGTTTGAAGTGCGATTAGAAGTTTGTTGTGCATATCATCATAAGGCATAACGGTAACGTTTAACTTAATTTGACGATCTGGGAATTCAGCATTCCATTTACTTAACATTTTCTCAAAATGTTGCCCGTGCAGCTCTACGAAAGTCCAGTAATCTAACGCTGTTGCATTTTCTCCGGCCCCACCATCAATAACGGATTTGTCACCTTGTGCAGCGTTGTTACCACTTGAACAACCCCAAGCGAATAAAGACATTGATAAAATCAGACAAAGCGTAAGTAGTTTTTTCATGTGAAGCCCCCTATAGATTTTTTTAACTCGAAAGTAAAAACTAAGAAGAGAAAAATACCATTAACATTTTCGTTAATTGTTAGTCATAACATTAATGAAAACGCTTTAATGATAAAATATCATAATAGCATAATTTTGTAAACTACTTATTTTTAGTTTTAACTGGATAAAAGTAGATGTATTTTAGATAAACCATTTAAAAACTAAACGGTTAGATGGTTTTCGAAGAGCGTTTTCTTGAAAAATATCTTCATGCTGAATTGTAAATGTTTATGTAATGGATAAAGTGTAATG
>DXHF01000567.1 GCA_019113605.1 Candidatus Paenibacillus intestinavium | reverse complement strand
CATATTGAAGATTCGCCATTAACTTAGCATTATAAGCAAGGCTCTGTTTTGTTGGCTCAATATGCCACAACATCGTAGGACCATCAATTTTCTCGTAAACGATACCAAGCTCACCCTCATATTCTACTAGCCCTGAATATCTAGGTGCTCTCAACTTTAAATTATTTATTAATTCTGCGTTTTTCGATTCAACCAGTGCAGAACTTTGATCGTAAAACAACTTTATTACTTCCGTCTTCCCCCATCTATATACCTTTGCAGTGTTACCAATACCAATTAATTCACCGATTCCCATTGTATTATCCTCTCTTAAAGCATCAGAAGGTTGCGAATAGATCATTACATTAATACGGATCGTTATGATGAGGAAGTTGTATTATTCCATGCTTCATAAAATTCACTAACTGTCTGATATCTTTTCCGTTTATCATTTTCTACGGCAGTATATGCAACTTTATACAGTTCTTTATTTGCTTCCCATTTCTCAATCGTTCGATCAAGTTCCCCGCCAAGTAATCCAAATGCAATAGCGCCCAATGTATAAACGTTTGATCGACTATCTATCTCTGAGCCCAATTCAAATTCTTCAGGAGACATAAATCTAGATGAGCCCCACAGTCTACCCATATTATTGAAAAATGGTTTTCTCTCATAAAGGTCAATATCACAAATTCTAGTTTCCTCATTAACAAAATCATAAAGTATACTTCCATCGTAAAAATCAATAGCAACATAATTCTTTTCTTCTATAAAAACATGGAAATTAAAAATACTATTAAGCGACTCAAGTCTTTTTTTGATTGGTAGCTGTCTATATTTATAAAAAGGGGAATTCGGATCTGTATATTTTGCTGGCGGTGGATATGACCAATGAGCGTGAAGACATTCCCCATCAAACCATTTGAAAACAGCAGCATAACCAGCACCTATCATGAAATCACATTCAATTTCTATTAAACTAGAATGTTTGAGTTCATAATATAATGGAATAGCTCTCTTTAATCTCATTACAGCTACAGCTGGTTCACCTTCATATTCAACGGTCCTCACACCAGCGTATTTAACAAACTTCTTCTGTCCATCCTGCTCTACCCCAAAGCAAATATTCCCTGAATCTTGTTGAGAAAAAACCTCAAAAACATAACCCATTTCTTTCAACCAGGTAAAGTCTACTTTTTCTTTAAGTTCAAAATTCACGTTGTCAAAGCTATACGTAAATAAATTATTATTCATGCATGCCTCCAAGCACTCTTTATTTGTAGCTAATCGTTTCTCCACTACTCAATAGTCCGATAAATTGCTCCATAAACGGTAGACTACTATTCATGCCATAATAGGCAATACCACGAGATTCGCATAGCTGCCTCAATGTTAGTTGAAATTGTGCCACACCTTGCTCATATTTACTTAAAATCGCTGGAGTAATTGCAACTTCCGTCTTGCGGTTCGTTTCAATATCGATGAGCTTCAACTCACCTTCTAATTGTGGAGTCCATTCTTCTGCATGTAAAATATGAACAAAAACAACCTCTTGACCTCTGGCTTGCAATTGACTGAGTAAGCTTTCAAGTCCTTCATCATACAATCCGTCACTAAACAGCCACGTTACACCTGCTCGTCTCGGTAATGACGCACCTGACTGGAATGCACGCATCATATCGCTCCAATCCTCATGTATATCGAGATCAGAAGCTGCTGCATTCATATCTGCTCGTAACCCTTCACCATTTCTTCCTATAATATCAACAATCGATTGACCATCTTCATTGCGATAATGGTGTATGAGCTGACCGAGATGTTTGAACAGTGTGAACTTGGCATGCTTGCCATACAACGAAGGAATCGGATCAATCATTTCTAGTTCATTGAATAAATTAATTTGCACTCTATCTTCACAAATTAATGATAAATATCCAACACTAGCAGCAAGTCGTAACGAGAATAACCACTTATTGCTATCTCCACGACCAAAACTACTCATTGATTTCGAGCTATCTACATATAGATTGAATGAACGTTCTTGCTCATCCCAATATTGACGAATATAAGCTTTGGAAGTTCTACCATATAAATTCCAATCAATTCTCCGAACATCATCACCACTAACATAAGGACGATAATCTGCAAATTCAAGAGAACTACCTAGTTGACTCGATCTCCGCTTGCCAGCTAGCATTCCTTTAACGCGAGAATTGGAGCGAATAATCATCCCATCAAGCGTCGATAACCAGCTCTGATCGGGAAACAATAATTGAAGTAATTGCATTGCGTCTTGTTGATGACTATTGTTTATACCAGTTGACTGCATATCACTAGACATAATTATTCCCCTCTCTTACCACAATAGAATATATTAATTTCCAAGTTCGCTTCATATTCGATGTCGACTAAGCTTCGTCAGCATAATCATCGTTATCAAAGTCCGCTTTTTGAACTACCTTCGATCCTTTTCCAGTGAACTAATTACACTCGCAACAACATCATCCCCAGCTATTCCTTGTGCTTGTGCTTCGTAGCTAAGTCCAATACGATGACGCAGTACTGGAGCAGCAACTGTAATTAGATCATTCCAAGATACATGTGCTCTACCTTGCGATAAAGCTCTTACTCTACTTATTGCAACGAGTGATTGCAGGGCACGTGGTCCCGCTCCATATCTCACAAATTGCTTCACTTCTTGTGGAGCATCCTCTTCATGACGGTGAGTACGCATCGTAATACTAACAGCTGCATCAAGCATCTCTTCAGAAATAACGATCTGCTTAGCGAGTGCTTGCAATGCTTGTAATTGCTCGCCTGACATCACAACTTGCGCTTGTGGCGCTTTCATCCCTGTCGTTCTACGCACGATTTCTTTCAATTCATCCCGGTTCGGATATTCAATTCCGATTTTCAGTAAAAAACGGTCTAATTGTGCCTCTGGAAGTGGATATGTACCTTCCTGCTCAATTGGATTTTGCGTCGCTAATACGAAAAACGGCTTAGGCAAGGCGTAGCTTTCTCCACCTGCCGTAACAGTTCCTTCTTGCATCGCTTCGAGTAACGCACTTTGTGTCTTTGGTGTTGCACGGTTAATCTCATCTGCTAGCACCAAATTTCCGAAAATCGGACCTTTTCCGAATCGTTGCGATGTAATCCCTTGTACACCAAAATCTATTAATGTCGTCCCAGTAATATCTGCAGGCATTAGATCCGGTGTAAATTGGATACGAGAAAACTGTAACGAAAGCACATCGGAAAGCGTTCGAACGAGCATCGTTTTACCTAGTCCTGGAATACCTTCTAATAGCACATGCCCACCCGCAATGACAGACCAGATTAACTGCTCGACAACTTGCTTCTGTCCTACAATAACTTTTCCGATCTCATCCTGAAGTTGTATAATTTGTTTCATAGCTTCATCTATTTGCTGCTTAGCTTCCAATTGAACCCCTCCTAAAACTTTTCATATACTTCCCGACTAACTACCTCGTAATGAAAAGTAGCTTCGTAATCATCATCATCATTATCAACGTCCACTTTTTGATAGCTTAATTCCGTCCATATTCGATTTCGAATATGTTATTTTGAACTTCAATCTTTTGAACTTTAATCTTTTGAAATAACTTAAAATGAAGGTTCAAAAAGTGGGCTTTCAGAATCGAGCAGTTGAGACGCTACTTGAGAAAGGCGGAAGCGCAAGTGTACGTCATTGGTACATGCGAACCGTACTTTCCAAGTTCGTTTCAAATGCGATGTCGAATAATCTGCGTTAGCTTAACATCGTTATCAAAGTCCACTTTTTGAACTACCCCTAAGGCTGTATTGCGTCAAAGTATTGTTTCACCTTGCCCTGTACATGCTCAGGCAACGTCGTACGAGTTAAAGAATCTTTCGCTTCTGTCTCATATTCACGAAACACTTCAGCATAATCTCCTTGAGCTCCCTCGATCGTCGGGGCAGTGCCGCCCGAGATAATGTCCCCACCAGTTGTCGGTCCACCATCAACGCTCGGCTCGCTGGATCCTGCAAATTTACGCGGAATCGTTATCATCGAATGATTGCCAGAACCTGTTCCAGCTCCACCACCAGTGCCACTTCCTTGACCTTGACCTTGGCCCTGACCTTGACCTTGTCCTTGTCCTTGTCCTTGTCCTTGTCCCTGGCCCTGACCTTGTCCTTGGCCCTGTTCTTGACCTTGGCCTTGTCCTTGGCCTTGTCCTTGTCCCTGGCCTTGGCCCTGTCCTTGACCTTGGTTATTACTAGTAGGGGGTTGACCTTGAGTTCCACTATTAGCATTATTTTGCGCGATAGCAGTCGCTAATTGATCACTTATAGCTTGATTAGATGATCCAATATTTTCACTTAATGCACCCATTCCTTGTTGCATTTGCTGACTTAGC
>DXHF01000566.1 GCA_019113605.1 Candidatus Paenibacillus intestinavium | reverse complement strand
CAGTTCGTAAGAAGACATATTTACAGCATTATGATCAGTATGAGCTTAACCGAAATGAAGTTATAACATGCATTATGATGTGGAGCGTACTTATAGGTTTTGTTACATACAGCTTCTATCAATCTTTTATACTAAGTATAATGCTCCTGCCATGTTCCCTCTATATGTTGAAATTTGAACGAGTTCGACTTATCGCCAAACGTAAAGTACGTATGAAGCTACAATTCAAAGATTTACTACTTTCACTTCTCTCCTCATTAGCAGCAGGTCGTTCACTTGAAAATTGTTTTCAAGTTGCCCAAGCGGATATGTTGCTCCTTTACCCGAATGCACAAGACGAACTAATGCTCGAAATAAACATTATTAATCATAAATTAAGCAACGGGGAAATACTAGAAAAATGCTTAATAGATTTGGCAGCACGAGTTAATATTGCAGAGTTTTCACAATTCGTCGAATCATTACAAACATGCAAGCGATCTGGTGGCGATTTGCTCACTGTTATGCGTAGAACTGCGAATATGCTTAGCGATCAAATAGAGATTGATAATGAAATTAGTGTATTAATTGCACAAAAGAAACTTGAATCTAAAATGATGATGGCAGCACCCTTTGTCTTTTTGCAGTTTTTAAATACGACGGCTCAAGATTATATGCAAGCTTTATATAGTGGATTGGGCTATGTGCTATTGACAGTTGTATTGTGTTTTCTCTTACTATGCTTTTGGTTCATGAACAAATTAACTCAAATTAAGTTGTAGGTGATGTTCGTGCTAATTGTTATCACTATTGTCTATACCCTTCTGTGGTTATATCTATTAGTAAAACCTAAACATTATAAGGCTACGAATATACCATCAGTAATAACTGCTGATATCGACACGAAGAAAAAGAAAAAGTCTTCTTTAAATGATCATAAGCTTATTCTCGGACCTGGTTATGCCTGCTATGAGCTACTCCAGCTTGAACGACGAGCATCGCAATTACTTCATCATCTGCATACTCATTTATTACAGCTTAATCGACAGCAATGGAGCTTTGATCAAACGGTACATGCCTTTACTACTGTAATTGGACAAGCTTTATTAACACTGATGATTAGCTTCTGGATTGCTGTATTAAGTGAAGAGCAAGCAGTAATTATAATAGGTACGCTCATCGCGATTATTATTATGGTTAGATTGTTTCAAGAGAGCAAGAACAAGGTGAAGCAAAGAAAGCAAGCAATTTTGTTGGAGCTGCCATTAATGCTGACAAGGCTAACGTTATTAGTTGGTGCGGGTGAGACTGTACAGCAAGCATTTATGAAGTCAATTGTAGGTAAGGAAAATAGTACAAGTCCTCTGCATATCGAATGGAAAAATACAGTCCATGAACTTCGTAATGGAGCTTCATTTTCCCAAAGTATCGAGAAATTGAATCGAAATTGTGCCGTTCAGCAAATAGCAGTGTTTACAACCATTCTATTATTGAATTATCGGAGAGGAGGTGAGCAATTCGTTACAGCAGTGCAAGATATTTCTTTGTCACTATGGGAGACTAGAAAAAACATGGCTAGAGTTAGAGGAGAAGAAGCTTCGGCAAAGCTCATATTTCCATTAGTGGGAGTATTACTGCTATTGATGATTCTCATTGTGACGCCAGCAATTCTATTTATGCAATTTATGTAATGTCATGAAGCTAATGAAAAGATTAAGTTTATGCTTTCGATGTACTTTTCATTTTCGAGAAGCACACCGAGATGTCAATGAAAAGTTGTAGGAGGAATGATGATGAGTGTAAGGAGATTTGCAAGAAATATGAAGCCACGTTTTCGAGCATTTTGGCGAAATGAGGATGGTATTGGTACATTGGAAGTTCTACTTATTATTGCTGTTATCGTCGTCATTTTTCTAATATTCAAAAGTTTTATTATGGAATATGTTGGAAAACTTATTACGGACTCAGGCTCGAAAATGGATGAAGCATTGAAATGATGCGATGAGACATTTTATACGAGATGAGCGCGGAAATATGAGCCTCGAATCGGCTCTAGTATTTCCGATAATTATGTCAGTCATCGTTGTTATGATGGTAGCTGCTATATATGTGTTTCAAGTTGTTTTTTTGCAGTACGTTTCATTATCTACAACGGAGCGTGCGGCATTTATATGGGATGATGCAGACCGTCAAATAGTGACTGGGCAAGTAAGAAGTGACAAGCAATATGGTTTATATGAGAATGAAATGATGCTGCACTTAGTTAGTAAGATCATTCCACTCCAAAATACTCAGCGCACTACAAGTGTAGCGATTACCTCAAATATTCAATCAGAAACAACGTCAGATAATGGAAACTCTATACCAATTACTGCTCTCATTCCAGATAAATTAACTTTAGCACAGCAGCATATTGGGCAGATGAATCTCAATGTGAATGGTCAACTGACGTACTCAACCTCCGCATTACTTCCTCGTATTGAAATTAATATTAAGCAACAGCTATCTCCGCTTATATGGCAAAAGCAACAAGTATTTGCCTCCCCAGCATACACAACACACCGCAGTCTCGTTAATCCGATCAGTTTTATTAGAAGTGTCGATCTTGTTCTGTATTACATGGACAGATTGAAAAAAATGTCTAATAGCGAACAATTAGAGTGGAAGCAAAAAGGAGGGAAGGCTATCAAGTCCTTCTCTTCTTAGATAGGGATGATCATATGAGGGAAAATCAATTATGGTTTCGGAAAGATGGCTCAGTAACTATTTTTTGTACGCTAATGATGACCGTATTAATACTGTTTTTCATGGTGTTATTGGATTATGCACGTATTTTACTATTTCATCGGACGACAGAATCGGCAGCTATGCTGTCGATTCAATCCGTACTTTCTGCATACGATGAACAGATTTATGAGCAATATGGTTTATTTGGTAGAGGGGGTACAGATAATAATGATTTATTCCGAGAAATAGTCCGGGCTAATCACGAAACCTCGATGAGTCTATTTTCATTAAAACAGACGTTTGATCTTGCTCCTTTAAAGGTAGGTCAGTTAAGTGTAACGACAGATCATTATCCTGGAGAATATGATGTATTTAGCAGACAAGTATTAGAAGAGATGAAATATAAAGCACCAATTGAATTTACATTAGAATTTATGGATAAATGGCTCACCTTATCTGATGCTGTGACCCAGGCTGAAAGTATGATGGATACGATGAATCGACTCGAAGATATGTTTCTTGCTAGGGAGAAAAAACTAGAAAAAGCATTGGAATTACAAGAACTACTAGGCAAACAATTAACAAATAGTAGCTATTATTTGTATGCAACTA
>DXHF01000565.1 GCA_019113605.1 Candidatus Paenibacillus intestinavium | reverse complement strand
ATCACTTATATTGTGATAAATTTCACATTTGATAATTTTATAATATCATTCATTTGGAAATTCGTATATTAGGGAAATCCCTAATACAAATATCACTTACTAAGTTTCCGATACTATTGTCCATTGCATTTGTTTTCTTGAATGATGTTCAGTACGCCATTTAGTTCTATATCAGTATTAAATCAAAAATAGCAAAGGGGAGCACCTTGCCTCTCTTTGCTATTTCTTTCAATGCATCTTCGATTAAATTTCCCTTTTGTACTATATGCGCCCCGCTTCTACTGCATAATCTTCAAGCTGAATATCTACCTGGAGATTCATAGCTAGCTTGGCTAGCTGCTCACCAAGAAATGGTCCCATCGTTAATCCCGATGACCCTAGTCCATTAGCAACAATGAGTTTATCCCATCCGGAAACCCTTCCTAGCACTGGTAGAAAATCTGTAGTAAATGGACGGAATCCCACCCTTACCTCATGGAGGCTACAATCTGCAAGACCAGAAGCCGTTTGAATACCTTTATTTAATATTTCTTGCATTCCACCTGCTGTTACAGAAGTATCATAGCCTACTGCGTCATTTTCATGAGTGGCACCAATTACGATACGCCCATCAGCAAATGCTAATAAATATTGATCAGTTGGTGGCATGACAACTGGCCATAGCTCTGTACTGGACTGATCTACAAAATTCAAATGCATAATTTGAGCCTTTTGATAATGAACTTGAAGCATAATTCCAAGCGGATGAAGTAATGCATTGGACCAGGCACCTGCGCACACAATTACCTCATCAGCATTCATTGTTTGTTGTCCTACTCTAACACTCGTAATTTCATGATGATC
This sequence comes from Candidatus Paenibacillus intestinavium, assembly GCA_019113605.1. GTDB lineage: Bacteria > Bacillota > Bacilli > Paenibacillales > Paenibacillaceae > Pristimantibacillus > Pristimantibacillus intestinavium. The sequence continues at coordinate 12,391 of DXHF01000565.1, read as the reverse complement.
ATGCTCTATAATAGCATCTCCCTCAATCATCCGTGCACCGTTACGCTGTGCTGCTCTTAGTAATGCGTTTCTCAGTTCACGTCCATCTACTCTTGCTGCACCTGATACATGAAGAGCGTGATAACCTTCCGACAATAATGGAAACTTTTCCTTTGCTTCGAGATCTGTCAGCATCGTAAGTTCACCTATTTCAGGGGCGTCCTCTTTGCGTTGTTCCGCTCTTTTTTTCATTGCCGCTAACTTTTCCAGATCATTATGAATACATATTGCGCCTACTTGTGCGTAACCTGTTTTATCCTCTCCTGCCTCCTCCAGCTCCTGAATAAGTGAAGGATAAAAGCCTGCTCCAGCTTTAGCAAGACGATACCATGCTTTATTTCTACGTTGTGATAACCATGGACAAATAATTCCAGCTGCTGCATCCGTAGCTTGTCCTGCATCTTTACGATCTATAATTATGACATCTGCGCCTAGCTTACTTAACTCATAAGCCGCTGAAGCTCCTAAAATCCCCGCACCAATGACAATAACCTTTTTCATGTTCGAATTCCTTTCTGCCCAATAGGAGTTAGGTTTTTTATAACGTATCTATACTATGAACATTTTCCAAATACTTGCTCATATACGATTAGAATATCTTCATTTTTATCAGAATATATGATCAAAAATTCGAGATGAATCTGCTTACTGCCCTGTTTTTCATTAATTTAACCTCGATACCTATTCTCATTTTCCCTCTTTTTCCAGTAATTTGATTACCAAAACTATCGTACAATGGTGTACTGAGGGAGGAGATTGTCTTGTTGAATAAACGTTACACAATGCCTTTGGCTCTATTATTGATTATTGTCTATGTTTGGCTAACGCCGCAGGCTTCGGCACAATCACTCAGCAATACGACGGTATATGTCGATGGACAGCGGATCTCGACAACTGCTATTGTACAAAACGGACTACAGCTTGTTCCAGCATCATTTTTTCGCCGTCTGAACGTCTCGGTTAACTGGAGTGAGCGATATCGGGCTGTCGTTCTCACAACAGATACGATTGAGATCGGTTTTCCCGCTGGCCAACGTTATTCCGATTATCGACGTGATGGGAAGTCAACATGGCTTCGGGATAGCTTGGTTACACGGACAACGCTAAATAAAGGAACAGCATATGTTCCTTTAGCCTATACTGCGAAAAAAATCGGATTACATATCCAATACAATTCTCAATTGCGCGCAGCGGTAATTACAACGGGAAATGATACAAATCTCATGTTAGTAAACGCTGAACAGCCATCTGCAGAAGAAATGAAGTGGCTGTATCAAATAACCGAAGCGGAGGCAGGAGGCGAAACCTATGATGGCAAGGTAGCAGTTGCCGCATCGATCTTGAACAGAGTCGATCATCCTGATTGGCCTTATTCTATCATTGATACAATATTTCAGGTCGAATATATAAACGGCCGTTCATACTATCAGTACTCTCCAGTATTGGATAAACGTATCTATACGGTGACGCCAAGTCAAGAGTCCAAACGCGCCGTTCAAGATGCAGTAAACGGCTCCGACCCCAGTCTGGGAGCCGTCGTCTTCTATAACCCGGACAAAACAGACAATAAATGGGTACGAAGCCGTCCTACCACAGTCAAGATCGGTAATCATATGTTTGCAAAATAGTATCATTCTTTGAGCTCTGCTCTGGAAGCTATAAACGAATACTATTTATACTGTGAGTGAGCCACGGAATCCTCTAGCAGCATAATAGGAATCCGCACCGTTATGATATATAAATACATGATCATAACGGTAATCACCAAAGATCGCACCGCCATGCTTTCTTATATCAGTAGGTGTTAACAACCAGCTCGATGTTTTCATATCGAAATGTCCAAGCTGCTGTAGTTTACGATATTGTTCTTCGTTTAATAGTTTAATGCCCATAGCAGTTGCCATTTCAATAGCACTAGTTTCAGGCTTATGTTGTTTTCTTGACTCTAGTGCTTCATTGTCATAACAAACACTTCTACGTCCTTTAGGACTTTCTGCAGAACAATCATAAAAAACATATTCTCCAGTCGCTTCATCATAACTAACGACATCTGGTTCACCACTGGTTCTTTCCATTTCGTATAATGACCACAGTTTTTCATTATTAGCTTCAAGCTTTTCTTGTACTTTAGACCATTCTATACCTGTGTGACGATTTATGTTTTTATCAAAACGAGCTTTCAATAATGTAAGCAGTTCTTTACTTTGTTCAGGTGTCAATTCTCTTTTTTCATTACTCATTGTGAAACCTCCTTAATAGTAGCTAACGATCTTATAATACCATATTGTTATAATTCCATCTCAATGCTACCTTCACTTTGTCCTATAGAACCCTTTAGTGATCAACCATATTGGGAATAAAACCTCAAATACTCCCCCTGGAATAAACAATACGAATCCAGGATCGAATCCGATAATCGTTAAGCAACTGCTCGCCATAAGCGTAATATAACCGACAATCCCCAGCAAGGATAGTGGTCTTGGGATTAACCTTTTGCGATACAACAAGTAGCAGAACATCAAGCTACCCAAACCAAGAACAAGCATCGCCAGTTCAAAACTCATATCTTGTCCTTTAATCAGCATATTTCCTATATTGATGTAATAGTCTTGACTATCGTCACCTGTAGCGGTATAGGCTTCGCTCAATGTGAGCAGAACAAGTGGACAGATAATGCCCACGATAAGCAGTACTGACTCGATAATTCTTGAGCTTAAGTATCCAAGAGCGATCGATTCATTGTGATGCTTCAATAGTGGGAATAACAGTATGGCAATACCTACTACTGCTGCGGAATTAATGAGCTCAAGAAATAGAGCAATTAACACTTCCATGCGATTCAAATGAATATGAGATAGATAATCTGATTGGGCTAGATGAGAATCTAGAAGGGAGCTTCCGATCATGAATACTACTGTTGCCAGCAGGAATAAACCACCGATTATTTTTTCATTGGTTCTAGTTATCATTATGTTTATCTCCTTTCAACTGTGGAACTGCTCTAAGCATATCCATAGTTGAAAGGGATGAATAGACACTTAAGTGTTGTGTTTATCTTTATTCGATCCAGCCCAACTTACGAGCAATGGCTACCGCCTCTGTTCGTCGCTCTACTTGCAGCTTGGCAAATATACGTCGATTATGTCCCTTCACCGAATCTAGAGCTAGGAAAAGCTTCTTCCCGATCTCTTGATTGGAATATCCAAGACTGATTAGCCGTAACACTTCTAGCTCGCGTTGCGTCAGAGGCTCTATATGTTCAGGTGGCTCTCTCTGAAGTAGCATCCCCGTCACTTGCACTTCTTCAATTTCAGGCATCCGATTTAAGAGTCTATGTTGGCGGGCAAACTTCTTTGCATCAGCAAGAACTGTTGATGCCTCTTTCCAATCTTGCTGAGCAAGCTGAATGCGGGCGATCATAATATGACATGACACTATGATATCCTTGTTATCAGCTTGCAACGCTAATTGTATACTCTTCTTCACATGCCGCATCGAAGTCTCGAGATCATGCCACACATAACAAATACGAGCCAAGCCCAAATACGCTTCACATATAGCAGGCAAAGGCAAATTACCGTTTGTGAACAATGCTCTTCTATAATACTCTTCTGCTTCGTATAATTGATTTTCTGTTTCCATCAGTCTGCCGAGACCTACATTCGCCATGACTTCAATGATATTCCCACCCATCTTCCGACTAAGCAACAAAACCTCGATGTAAGCCTCATGCGCCTCTGAATGTTTTTCACAGAGCTGATACGCAACCCCCAGCATCCATAATGCCGTCATGCGTACTGGAAGAAAATTTGGATCAAGATATTCAAGTGCAAGATTGCACTGTGTAATAACGACGTCTACTTCATCTGTATGCAGTTTGTTCGACGCCGCATACGATGGAATAATCTGTCCAATTAGTTCATTTGTTTTATCAATTGTATTCGTCGTTTGCAGGGCATCTTCTGCAGCTTGTAGCTTCAAATTTGTAGTTTCTGAATGACCTGAAAAAGCAATTGCAGCTACTGCAGCGCGCGTAGTAGCGATGAGGCCGAGCAGGTTGTTCGATTTGGTATCTGTTGTCGAACTTGGCAAAACAGCTTCTGCTGCTAGCAATTTGGATTCAACATCCGTTGGTCTGCCAGCCATCAATAATGCCGATGCATAAATTACCCATAACGAAGGTCGCGCATCCAATTCTGTTCTAGGAAGGGACTCTAGCCAGTTCAACACAGGAACAACATCACCTTGAAGATGCAGAGGTATGTCATTTCCTTCAGCCAACAAAGAGGCCATCTCTATATCATTAGCAGCTACTGCGTGACGAAAAGCTTCCAAGTTAAAACCATTTTTCTCATACCACACGCTTGCGCGGTGATGTAATACAGCTACATCCTCAATTTCACCAGTACGGATGATTCGTTGCTGTAATTGATGTCGCAGCAATTCAGCAAAAAGATGATGATAGCGATACCAGTGTTGTTCATGATCCAAGGGGACGATAAATAGATTGGCGCTTTCAAGAGTTTGCACAACATGATCTCCAGGAATAGAGGAATCGTCAAGAAGTACAGCATTGCAAAGCGAGCTACAGAATCGATCAAGGATCGAAGTATAGAGTAAAAATTTCTGAACAGATTCTGGTTGTTTATGTAATACTTCTGTTACTAGATAATCAAACAATACACGATGTTTGCCTGGGATTAGCGAAGGAAATCGTTCAACAGCTTGTTGCCCCTGCATGGATAGAGCAGCAATCTGCAGACCAGCAATCCATCCTTCTGTACGCTCATCCAACATGGATACCATATGTAGTGGCAAATCTAATTTCATCGTATGGGTCAGAAATAAAGCCGTCTCCTCATTATTAAATCGCAAGTCCATAACGCCAATGTCAGTAACTTCATCACTAACCCTTAACCGGGCCAAATTCAAATCCGGTTCTTCGCGTGTCAGGATAACCATATGCAGATTCGGGGGCATATGCCCGAGCAGCAATGATACAGCATCATGAATAGATTGGGAACGAATCACATGGTAATCGTCAAAAACTAATATAATGGGTTCAGCAAACCTCGCAAGATCATTGATCATAACAGATATAATAGAAGATACCGGTGGTGACTGTGGAGATTGGAGCAAATCCGAGGCATACCATTCATGATGTTCTACAATCGTTCGCAATGCCGCGTTAAGATATGACACGAAGCGATTGATATCATTATCCTCTTCATCTAGCGATAGCCATGCTACAGGACGATCATAACTTGAGAGCCATTCAGACACTAACGTAGTTTTTCCATATCCTGTAGAACCTGATATAAGGGATAACTTTCGATGTACTCCTTGGTCGAGTCGCCCCTTCAACCGGCGTCGTTCAACAGCGTCCGCCCTTAGTTTGGGGATATATAGCTTCGTAGCTATTAGTGGTGATACCATCAACCTCACCCGATTCCTGGAAATATTAAGAAAACTCAATGTTTAAGGCGATTATATCATAATCATCGATGGTTCCTTCATTCAATTTCTACAGCAGAATTTTCACCATAAAAATGTATTCTATCAATACTTGCTTGAACACATTAGAAATAACAGGGATAATAAGATTAAATTCACCTACTAAAGGGATGATACGATATGCATACACAACAATCGATGTTTGTTCGTACTGAAGATCAGAAGAATAAAATGAAGTTGATAGGTGACTTAGCCGATTCCTTTATCGAGGAGGCGCATAGGGCTGATATGGAAAATCGTTTCTCATATGCTCATATTGAGGCATTACGTGGAATTGGCTATCCAGCCTTTACCGTACCGAAGACATTGGGTGGACAAGAGATATCTATCTATGAGCTCGTCCTCTATCAAGAACGATTAGCTCAGGGAGATGCTGCTATTGCCTTAGGCATTGGGTGGCATTTAAATGTAATGTATGACCTGAATCATCGGCAACTATGGTCTAAGGAGCAGGTAGAAAAGTTAAATAAAGCAGTTGTAGCACAACAATTGATTGTTAATCGCGCTGCAACAGAAAAATCAACAGGAAGTCCTCAGCGCGGCGGTATGCCACAAACCACGGCTATAGCATTATCCGATGATACCTTCCAACTTAATGGTCGTAAAACCTTTACATCATTATCACCCGTACTAGATTACTATATTGTTACGGCTAGATATGGAGAACGAACAGTAGAATTTATCATTCCTCGTCATACAAAAGGAATAACGATTGATCCTACATGGGATGTTGTTGGTATGAAGGGGACTGCTAGTCATGATCTCGTATTGGACAACGTCATCGTCCCTATGGAATCCTTAGTCTACTACTATCCAAGCGAAAGAAGCTCTGTAGCTAGCCCTTCTCTATTGCATATCCCTGCCTGTTACCTTGGCATTGCGCTTGCTGCTAGAAAAGAAGCTCTTCGATTCGCTAAAGAATATCAGCCAAGCACATTATCTCAACCTATTCTGTATACACCTTCAGTAACTCAGCAACTTGGTCAAATGGATCTTGAGCTTCATGCAGCTCGACATTTTCTCTACGGCGTTGCGCAGCGCTGGGATACTAGGGATAGGAATCAGGAAGATTCTTTCTTTATCCCTGAGCTTATAGCTGCTAAAGTATTTGCTCAAAAAGCTGCAATGTCGGTTGTTGATATCTCGATGAAAATTGTTGGTGCGCATAGTCTTGCGGTTAGTCATCCATTACAGCGCTTATATCGTGATGTTCGATTCGGACTACATAATCCACCAATGGAGGATATGGTTATTACGAATTTAGGTAAGCAAGCTATTCAAGAGGCTGAGTCACATCTATAGTTTAGCTAACTGTAAGTTCGCAAACAGACTTACAGTTTTTGTTGTTGCACATGAATAAACAAGGACCGGCATCACGCTACCCCTTGTTTATTTAAATATCAATTATATTCATGCTGCGAAGGTTTAATTTTCTATCGTCATCGCATAGAGCTCTCTGTAAGTTGTAGGCGTTATTTTCTCATATTCCATAAACCTTTTATTGAAATAGCTAATACTTGGGTAACCCGCTTCATTCGCGATTTGACCGATGGAGCAATCATGACGCTCCAGCAGCCATTGCTTGGCGATTTGCAGTCTACATCTTGTAATAAACTCCATTGGTGTAATCGACATCGTCTGTTTGAATAGCTTACAAAAATAGTGAGTGCTAACACCCGCTTTGCTTGACCAATATTCGAGCTCGAAAGGTTCAGTAGCAGAAGATTGCATATCGGGAAGCAAATCCAATATCCTTTTATTCGTCCCCCCTTGCTTCCGCTCCGTTAATGGTATAGCTTGCTCAATAAAATTAACTAATAATGCGTACGTCCTAGCAGATAATTGGGTCGGATTAAGCATTAGATTCGTTTCTGCCTCTAGCATCAACTCGTCATGTAATTTTATCCAAGGCTCGATTTGCTTTAAAGTCCATAGTTGACCGGGCTTAATAGTATTGCTTAGTAAATAGTCCTGTAGCTTATCTCCATAAAAGTGAATCCACCGGATATTCCAGGGCTGATCCTTACTAGTATAGTAATGTTGCTCTTGTTGAGGATAATAAAAAACAGCGTCTCCCGGACCGAGTATATGCTCAACGCCATCTAACTTCACAAAGCCATAACCTGATTCGACAACATGAATGTTATAACTAATCATTTGATTCGGCTTACGATGCATCTCGTGATCATGCTCTGAGATGTAATGACCGACAGACTCAGGATAGATGAAATATATATTTTCAGATCGTGTAACCATATGGAATTGTCGCTTCAAATAAATTCACCTCAATGACAATTTAGTTTTATTCATAAACAAAATACTATCATTTTATTTTTAATACAGTAGAAGTATAATCACAATATACTACTAATTAAGGAGTGAATCAATTGTCTGATCACAAGCTCAAATGGGGAGTTTTAGGAAGTGCTCAAATTGCAGTTAATTCAGTTATTCCAGGTATTCTTCAATCACAATTCAATGAAATAGTAGCTATTGCAAGCAGAAATTTAGAGAAAGCACAAGAAACTGCCGCTAAATTTCAAATTCAAAAAACATACGGTTCATATGAACAATTACTACAGGATCCAGACATCGATGCTGTTTATATACCACTGCCCAATCATTTACACTATGAATGGACGATCAAGGCAATTGAAGCAGGAAAACATGTCTTATGTGAAAAACCTTTAGCATTAAATGCAGAAGAGGCAGAGCGAATGGTACGTGCCGCCAAAGAAGCAGGAGTACTATTAGCAGAAGCGTTTATGTATCGTTATCATCCAAGATATAACCAGATTAAAGAGATTATTGATAGCGGACAAATCGGCGAAGTAAGAGGGATTCGTAGTGCATTTACTTTCAATAATGCTAATGATTTGAACAATGTACGTTATCAAAAGGAATGGGGCGGAGGAGCTATCTACGATGTTGGCTGCTATCCAATCACAGCCGCGAGATTGCTGCTAGGCAAAGAACCCAAGGCCGTTACAGTCCAAGCGCAGTTTTCCGAACGTCATGGCGATGTAGATATGATGGCTGCAGGTTTAATTGAATTTGAGGGTGGAGTCTCCCTTCAATTTGACTGTGCCATGTGGTCAGCTTTCCGTAACCCACTTGAGGTGCTAGGATCTGAAGGAATCATCGAAGTTCCTTCTGCTTTCATAACACCAACCGAAGAAAGTAGTCACTTCTATATTATAAAAGGCGACGAAAAAAATAAAGTAACGGTACCGTTTCTAAATCAATATTCATTGCAGGCAGATGCATTTGCCGAGGCAGTTCTTCAAGGGAAGCCACTTCCGTTCGATGCAACTGATGCGGTTTACAATATGAAGATTATTGATGCTGCAATCGCATCAGCAAGAGAAAAAACGAGAGTAGAACTTAGCGAATAGAGGTGTATTCAATGGAATTTATACAAATTGCAGGATGCGTTAAGCCAGTTTCTAGATTGATGAAGGGTACTGATTACTTTTTAAATGATAACTATGAGCTTGTTCAAAAGAATATGGATGCTTTTATTGCAATCGGCGGCAATTCTTTGGATACTGCACATATATATTGCGGTGGCCAAAGTGAAGAAGTGATTGGTAGGTATTTAGAAGACCGAGGGAATCGTGATCAATTAGTCATTTTGACAAAAGGGGCGCATCATGATCAAAATGGTCCCCGTTTAGCTAAAAAGGATATTGCATATGATCTATCGCTTAGCTTAGAGAGATTACGAACAAACTACATTGATCTCTATGCTCTTCATCGTGATGATCCCAATACACCTGTAGAACATATTATTGATGCATTAAATGAATATGTAGCTGCTGGTACAGTGCAGGCTATCGGCACTTCTAATTGGACTTGGCAGCGTATCCAAGAAGCCAATAACTATGCAAAGCGTGCAGGCTTAACGGGCTTTACATTCAACAGTCCTAACTTAAGTCTTGCCAAGCCCAATGAACCGTTTTGGAAAGATTGTGTTTCCGCAGATGTGGAAACCTGCAATTGGCATGAAGAGGTTCAAATGCCTTTACTTTCATGGTCTTCACAGGCTAGAGGCTTCTTTACAGGTCTGTTTTCACCAGAAAATCGAGAAAACGCCGATTTAGTTCGTGTATTTTATAGTGATGCGAATTGGGAGCGTCTGAGTAGAGCAAAGCAGCTTGGAGAACAAAAAGGACTAACTGCGATCCAAATTGCGCTTGCTTATGTGATGAACCAGCCATTCCCGACTTGTGCATTGATTGGCGCGCGCAGTGAAGCTGAGCTGACATCCTGCAATGAAGGAGCAGTAGTTAAACTAACAAAGGCAGAAATGGACTGGCTTGATCTAACTGCGGATCAATTACGATAATCAATCTGATATCAAATAGAAAAATGGCGACACAGGAATAGTTCTCTGTGTCGCCATTTATTTTGTGGTTTCTAGTCAATTAGCATATATATTATTACCGTCAGTTTCAGGTATACTTAACGAGTTGATTTACTATCCAAACAAATATTAAGGAGTAACTTCACATCATGTTCAAACGACTCACTGCACTATTTTCGATTCCATCTTACACCTTACTCTTTCTATGCATGTTATTGCAGGGAATGGCTATTTCACTCAGTGCACCCTTTCTATCCATTTATTTCACAGAACAGCTTGGTGTTTCTGTCGGAATGTTCGGTGTTTTTTTAGCCGTCACGTTAATTTCCGGAATATGGATCAGTACGCTAATCGGGAGACGCTCTGATCTGGGCTTGAATCGAAAAATCATTTATCTTGTCGCCACGCTCTTCAATGCTCTTGCTTTTTGCGGATACTTGCTCATTAAGGACTTTACGTTTTTGTTCATCTATATGACTGTGTTCACCGCGCTCGGCGCACCAGGGATGCCTCAATTGTTTGCACTCTCAAGAGAAGCCGTGAATAAAAGTAATTCTACTGATCATGCGTTTGCTAATTCTACCTTGCGGGCTGCTTTCTCTCTCGGCTTTATTACAGGTCCATTAATCGGTACACTGCTAATTTCCGCGGTTGGATTTAAGGGGATATTCTCAGGTACGATCGGCGTTTTCCTGCTTGTTGCCTTACTTGTTTTCCTATTTCTCAAATCAAATGCAGAACTGAAAATCAGTAATACTGAAGTAAAAAGCTTCCGATTAGGTCAAAACATTAATATTCTGATTCCTTTTCTAGTACTAATATTCATGTATATAGCTCATTGGACGAGCACCCTGAATACCGCTCTCTTTATTACCAACAATCTTGGTGGAACGACTAGTGATGTCGGTCTAATTAGTAGTATTTGTGCAGCGTTAGAAATTCCGTTTATGCTTATGCTTGGTTTACTTAGTGCGAAGTACAGTAACCGAGTTTTGATGATATGCGGGGCCGTTCTAGGAGGAGCTTATTACCTCGTTGTCCTTATGTCTGGCGAGATGTGGCAGTTGCTTGCAGCCCAAGTCCTACTGGCTGTTTTCGTTGCCGTCTTTTCAGCGATTGGCATAAGCTACATCCAAGATCTGCTTCCAGATATGCCTGGATATGCATCCACGCTCTACTCTAATTCATCGACAATCGGCAGACTGGTTGGTAGTCTTGTTGGAGGGGGGTTAGCCACTGTTGTCGGTTACCGGTATACATTTGTGTTATGTTTTATACTTATCATTATTTCTATAATTTTGCTTGTAGTAAGTGGACGGCACACTATAAATCAACCTCGTAAATTAGCTGTTTAATCTACTATCGAGTAGCTTAGTCACTGACTTCAGTACTCGCTGTGCACCTTTTTCTGTTTTACAACAGATCACAAAGTCATCCGCATAGCGGGTAAGTCGGTGTCCTCGTTCCATCATGGATCTTGTCTAATGAGTGAAGATAAATGTTTGATAGCAGCGGACTGATTACGCCTCCTTGAGGAGAACCCTACATGTTCAAATGGAAACTTCCGCCTTCCATACTTCTGCTTTTAAAAATTGTTCAAGTAAGGACAATACACTTCGGTCTACCACGGTTTATCTTGCCATCTGTAAATGCCAGCATCAAAATGTACACTGTCGCTCGTATGAAATTGTTCAAATACGCTTGATAGAGGACCTAAATTAATGTAATCCTTTGCGCTGACTAACGCCTTACGCTTACGCTCCAGTTGTTGGCATACATAGAGTTGAATGGTTTAGTAAATCTAACCATTCAACTCTATGTATGTGAATAAAGATAGTTAACAATGTACAAGAAGCATCATTGTACGCAATTATCCCTCCAAAATCGCTTAGTAGAAGTGTTTTTACTACTTTTGCTAAGCATTTTTGTACATACTTACTCAAGCAAAAATGTACATCTGTAAACAAGCATTTAAAACCATCCTAGTAATTTCTCATGTGGGATGGTATCGATGTAAGATTTCAGATCAGCATCAATGACCTAACGATATCCGTCTTCTAAATCTTTTCGAATATTCTTTAGCACCATGTGTGTACTTCTTCCCAAACGAAAACCATAACTACATGTCATGAATGTCGCCTCGTAGATTGGTTCCAGTATGCGTCTTGTCGCTGCTCGTACAACTTGGTCCACCACGTTAGGAATGCCTAATGGTCTATGTGTTCCATCTACTTTTGGAATGTACATACGCCTCACCGGTTTTGCCCGATACGTTTTGAACCACTTCTAGATGGTATTCCAACTTCGATTCGAACGCCTTGATGGTCATTCGAGAGAGAGTCTGTCCTACCTTTGTTCTTCCATCCTCATTATTCTTCCTTTCCAGTTTAACTGGTTGTAGTCTATGGCAATCTCCGTTTTACTGTGAGTACTCGCCCGAACGACTTGTCCTTATGTTCATGCCCCGAGTAT
>DXHF01000564.1 GCA_019113605.1 Candidatus Paenibacillus intestinavium | reverse complement strand
AAGCTATTACAACAAAGTGAAGACGGAAAAGTACTCGTAGCTACTGATGGCGAATTGCGCTTGTATGATCAAGAGGCGGAAGAACCAAACAAACCGTTAATTTATCATCCAAGTATGGCTTTTGTGAAGTTGAAGTCAATGCTGCGCGGTGGCAATGAAACATTGATTACATTAAGTCGATGTGAAGCGGGTGATACAGTGTTGGATTGTACTGCCGGTCTTTGTTCAGATACGCTCCTATTCTCGATGACAGTTGGCGAACAAGGAAAGGTCATTGCTCTGGAAAGTCAACGTTTGTTGTATACGATTGTCCGTGAAGGACTAGCAACTTATGAAACGTCAGTACAAGAAATAGAGCAAGCGATGCGCAGAATTGAGCTTAAATGTGAGGCTCATAACCAATATTTAGCTGGACTGGACGATCAAAGTGTCGATATTGTATATTTTGATCCTATGTTCCGCCAGCCATTGCATGAATCAAGTGCGATTAAAGCGATTCGTACGGTAGCTAATCCGAATGCTCTTGCGTTGTCTAGTATAGAGCATGCAAAGCGTGTTGCTCGTAAATGTGTTATTTTGAAGGAACATAGTATGAGTGAAGAGTTTGAAAGGCTTGCGATTCCTCGAACGAATGAAGTACGAGGGAATAAAATTGCATATGGTGCTTGGTATGCATCAGATCAAGTGTGAAGCATATAATTAAGGAAGTGGAAGCAATTTTGAAAAAAACATTATTAGTACTGATTGGTCCTACTGCAGTAGGGAAGACGGCACTAAGTATAGAACTTGCTAAGAAATATAATGCTGAGATCATATCCGGAGATTCGATGCAAGTATATCGCGGTATGGATATCGGTACAGCGAAGATTAAGATGGAAGAAAGAGAAGGTATCGTTCATCATTTGATTGATATATGCGAGCCAGAGGAGTCTTATTCAGCAGCTGACTTTCAGATGAATGCTCGTGCCTTAATTGATGATATATATGCAAGAGGAAAACTACCATTTATTGTAGGTGGTACAGGGCTTTATATTGAATCACTCTGCTATCAATATCGGTTTGCAGATCAAGGCTCAGATGAAGTGTTTCGCCTTGCACAAGAACAATTTGTCCAAGAGCATGGCCCAGAGGCGTTACATGAGCGATTAGCTGCAATTGATCCGACTACGGCAGAGCGACTTCATTATAATGATGTACGGCGGGTAATACGTGCATTAGAAGTTTATCATGTTACCGGGATAACATTTAGCGAGCAACAAAAGGATCAAGTGAAGGAATCTCCATTTGATCTATGCATACTCGGCTTGACGAGAGATCGTAAAAAGCTATATGCTCGTATTGAAGAGCGGATTGATCTTATGCTTGGAGAAGGATTACTAGATGAAGTGAAATCGCTATTGGCACGTGATTTGCCATTGCACGCGGTACCACTTCAAGCGCTTGGTTATAAGGAAATGATCGCTTATTTGCATGACGAATGTAGTTATGAAGCGGCTGTAGAGCTGTTAAAGCGTGACACAAGACGATTTGCGAAACGGCAGCTTTCATGGTTCCGACATATGAAAGATATTCAGTGGATCGATATGGATGAAAATTTTCACAACAATTTACAATGTATTCATGGTATAATAGCAGAAAAGTTTCAAGATCATCTTGAATATATTACTAATCAAACTTATAAGTAGGCGGGGGTAACGTCCATATGAACAAATCTATCAATATTCAAGATACATTTTTGAACCAACTTCGTAAGGATCAAATTCAAGTTACTATTTTTTTGATGAATGGATTCCAAATTCGCGGATTTATTAAAGCATTTGATAACTTTACAATTATTATTGAAGTTGAAGGTCGTCAGCAAATGGTTTACAAGCATGCCATTTCTACTTTTGTGCCGCAACGTAATGTGACATTAATGCAGCAAGATTCAAGTCAATAGAACGGTTAAGACGCAACTGAAACTTTTTCAGATGCTTTTCGTCTAATTAGATAGCGGCATTCAGGAGCAACCCGATGTTCAGCCGGGTTGCTTTTGTTATTTATTGTGTATACTTCATGTAAGTACAGGTTCAAAGTCTACTTTTGAGAAGTATTGTGAAGTGTATTTATGCATCTGCAGGAACAATTTTTTACATCATAAGTTATGCCTTGCAGTTGCAAAAAGTTTTAGGAGGGGTCAGCATGAGTGAGCAAGGTGGAAATAACCGTGCGAACAATAAAGAAGCAAGTAGTAATCATACTAACAAAAAGAGAAAAAAGAAAAGAAATAAAGGGAAAATATGGTTTTATAGCGTATTCTTCTCGATCGTTCTTGGTATTGTCTGTGCCATAGTAGGGTATTTATTTATTATTCTTAATGGCGAAAAGCTACTAGCAGAAAATGGAGACAAGCTAGTGTTTGGTGAAGCTTCGGTTATATTTGATGCTAATGGGACGGAAATCTCAAGACTATATGATGTGTCGGACAATCGAGAAATAGCCGAGTTTTCAGAAATACCTGAAATCGTTCTTCAAGCCTTTGTCGCAACCGAAGATCAACGTTTCTATGAACACTCTGGCTTAGATTTTATCGCAATTGGTAGAGCTTTAGTAAAAGACGTCATTGCTCGAAGTATGGTTGAAGGTGGTAGTACAATTACCCAGCAACTTGCGAAAAATGTGTTTCTATCTGCTGACAAAACGGTATTCCGAAAAGCGACGGAAGCTTCCATTGCTGTAGCGTTAGAACAACAAATGTCCAAAGATCAAATTTTGGCGATGTACTTGAATCGAATCTATTATGGTCGAGGCATCCACGGTATTAAAGCTGCCGCTGAATATTATTTTGATACCGAATTAGAAGATATACAACTATGGCAGGCTGCCACGTTAGCAGCGATGCCAAAAGCGCCAAATCGCTACAATCCAGTAAGTAATCCTGAAGCATCGAAGGATCGTCGTGCTGTTGTGTTGAGACTATTGTACGATCAAGGGTATATCTCAGAAACAGAAATGAATGAAGCAAAAGCTGTAGAATATGTACAGCCAGATCATGCAGATAAATATACAAATTCCAAATATACTGCATTTATTGATTATGTTGTTGAGGAAGCGATAGAGGTTACAGGATTGTCAGAGGAAGAGCTGCGTGTTGGTGGCTTCCAAATTCATACAACGTTAAATGTTAGCGCTCAAGATATAATGGATGCTGAATTTGACAATAAAGATAACTTTGAAGAAAGTGTTGATGAGGAATTAGCACAAGGCTCGATGATCATTATTGATCATGCTACTGGAGAGATTAAAGCAATGTCTGGTGGTCGTGATTATGTGAAAAAGGGCTGGAATCGTGTTACTCAACCAAGACAGCCAGGATCAGCATATAAGCCGATTATCTCTTATGGTCCTGCATTAGAAACACTTAATTTCACACCATCGACAGTGTTGAAAAATGATAAGAAATGCTTCAATAATTACTGCCCACAAGATAGATGGGGAGCGGCGTCCGTAACGATGCAGCAATCTCTACAAGATTCCCGAAATCTAGCTGCAGTATGGTTATTGAATGAAGTAGGCTTGAAGGCTGCTGATGCATTTGCAACAAAATTGGGTGTCGGTCTTACTGATGATGATATGAATTTATCAAGTGCACTGGGTGGACTTAGTAGAGGATTCTCGCCGCTTCAGATGGCAACGGCCTTTAGCGTTATTGCAAATAATGGGGTTTCTGTTGATCCTCATACGATTACTTCTATTACAGGTAAAGGGTATGACTATAAATATAAAGCTCCGAAAGCAGAACGGTTAATGAAGGAAACGACAGCTGCATATCTTACGGCTATGATGCGTAATGTTGTAGATGCAGGAACGGGTAAGAGAGCTAAAATAGATCGTCCTGTCGCTGGTAAGACAGGAACAACACAGCACGGTATTCCTGATTATACAGGTAAAGGTAATCGTGATGCGTGGTTTGTCGGTTATACAGCGGAATGGACTGCGGCGGTATGGATGGGTTATGACAAAACTAACGCAACTCATGTATTGAAAAGTGGTAGCTCGCAAGCTGCAACACTATTTGCGAAAATAATGAAGCCAGCGCTTGCTACTATTCCAAAAAACAACTTCACAGAGGTGGAAATTCCTGAAGTAGAAGTTCCGACCTTAGCGATGGGTAACTTAGCATTAGAGTATGATGAAGAATTTTCGAAAATCACTTTAAAATGGGATATAGAGTATGAAGGTGACGTAACCTTTGAGGTATTCCGGATGGAACAAAATAGCGGGAACTTTGTTCATTTTGCAGAGACCGAGGGTCAATATATGATGGATGATGCTTATGTGTTCCCAGGAAACAATTATCAATATTATGTGATCGCACATGATCTGGAAAATGATATTTCAAGTGAACCTTCTAATACAGTGTCCTTTGATATTCCAGATGGTGATTTGGTCATCCCGGATATTCCAATGGAAGGTGATGAAGATGATTTTGAGGAAGGTAATCCATATCCAACGGATGATGGGTCACAACCAAATGTCACTCCAACACCTACGCCACCGAATGAGCCAACACCAACACCGACTCCTGAGGTGACGCCAACTCCGACACCAATCGTACCAGATGAGCCGTGGGAAGAGGAAGTACCACCTGGGCAGGAGTTTGTACCTGAAATTGATGGAGGAGTAGATCAGATTACACCGTAACGAAATGAACAGTATGTTGACAGATTCAAACCTATAGCATTCGAAGAGAGCACAAGGACATATATGACATTCGCAATAGACATTCTATTGATATTTATGCGAAACCGTTATGAATGTTGTGCTCTCTTTTTCGTAAATGTTGGATATTGGCGCTGACTATGTTAAGCTTCAAATATAGTGTTTATGGTGTAATAGGAAAGGTTCGTTTACTATG
>DXHF01000052.1 GCA_019113605.1 Candidatus Paenibacillus intestinavium | reverse complement strand
GGTGAAAATTATTCGTGGTGGCGGAGCATTTATTTTACCAATATTTCAACAGGCACAATTTCTATCTCTGTTGTCTCATAAATTAGATATTGCAACACCAGAAGTTTATTCTGCACAAGGCGTGCCTGTATTCTCCAATGGTGTAGCTATTATTAAAATCGGCGGCGCTGTGGAAGAAATTGCGACGGCTGCGGAACAGTTTCTCGGCAAGCCTACAGAAGCTTTGAAGGCTGAAGCACAAGAAGTATTGGAAGGTCACTTGCGTGCCATTCTTGGGATGATGACTGTTGAAGAAATTTATCGTAATCGTGATAAATTCGCTCAAGAAGTACAAGGTGTCGCAGCACGTGATTTGAAAAAGATGGGTCTAGTTATTGTTTCATTTACAATTAAAGATGTACGCGATAAGCATGGATATTTGGATGCCCTTGGTAAGCCGAGAATTGCAGCAGTTAAGCGTGATGCAGAAATTGCGGAAGCGGAAGCGGCTCGTGATGCTACGATCCAAAAGGCATTGGCTACGGAAGCAGCACAAAAAGCTGAACTTATGAAAGATACAAATATTTCAGAAGCTCAGCGTGATAAAGAAATGAAAATTGCTTCCTTCAAAAAGGATCAAGATACTGCGAAAGCCGAAGCAGATCAAGCGTATGCGATTCAAGAAGCAAAAGCGAAGCAGACTGTAGTTGAAGAACAGATGCGCGTTGAACTCGTTCGTAAGGAACGTGAGATTGATCTTGAAGGCAAAGAAATACTTAGACGTGAGAAACAATACGATGCAGAAGTGAAGAAGAAGGCTGATGCTGATCGTTATGCCGTTGAGCAGGCTGCTGAAGCGAATAAAGTGAAGCAATTGAAAGAAGCAGATGCAATCCAATACCGTATTGAAGCGGAAGCGAGAGCCAATGCTGAACAAGTGCGATTGGGAGGTATTGCAGTTGCTGATGTTGAACGCGCTCAAGGTACTGCAATAGCTGAAGTTATTCGTCTGAAAGGATTAGCGGAAGCAGAAGCGAAGGAAAAATTAGCGTTGGCTTTCGAGCAATTTGGTGAAGCGGCTGTATTAGATATTGTACTGAAAATGCTTCCTGAATTGGCAGGGAAAATCGCGGAACCAATTAGTGCAATCGATAAACTATCGGTCGTAGATACAGGAAATGGTGAAGGAGCAGCGCGCTTAAGTAATTATGTTACTTCGTTAATGGCGACAGCACCAGAAATGCTTGAAAATGTAACAGGTGTTAATGTGAATGAGCTTATTCAAAAATTTGTTTCTGGAGACAAGAAGCAACCAGATATTATCGAGCAAGCACTTGCTGCAGTCGTTAACAGTGATAATAAAGATAACGGAAGTGACTCAAACGTATAATCGATTGACTAATAACTGAATAAGTATAATTAAAAAGGACTGCATCGAAATGCAGTCCTTTTTATTGTTGAAAAAAGGCATGTGGAATGTAAGTGTTCCCTATGCCTTTTTTCATATCTAGCTGATCTTGTTGTGTGGAGGAGGTTAGTTATACGATATCTTAAAGCTTAGTTATGTTAATTTTGAGATGAATTTTTTCTGAGTGTTTTAATTGTTGAAATCAACTTCTCTAAGGTTCCGCCGGACATTAATTTAGAAGTTTCGTCATCAAATGTTGAAAGAACATAGGAATCATTGACAATATAATAAGTACCCGATTTAGCGTAAAAATATTTTCCTTCATGACTACCCACGCCTTTAACCACCCCGAGAATTAATTTCATACCTGGTTTTAATTCTGGTTCTGATCCAATTAAAAGGGCATTATGTGCTAACATAATTTCACTATCGACAGAGTCGCCTGAAATAACTTTATCGACCGATAACTTATATTGTACAAATGGTTCCTTTTGATCGGAACCGTTTTTCTTATGTATAGCTTTTTCTGCTTCACTCGTTACAGACAGTATAATTTCATAATTAGGGAGTTGTTCTTCTACTTGTGCGATGATAACGGAGTCTGCACCCTCGATCAGCTCTTGAAACGATAAAGGTATTGATGAAACTAAGGCTGGACCGTTATTGTAGGTTGGATATTCATTCCTTAATTCTGTAATTTCTTCGATACTAAGAAAGTCGTTATTTGATTTGGAAGGTATAGAGTAGATGATGGCTACTAGTAAAGCTACGATAATAATTGTTGATGTTATAAGGAGAATAGCTTTCTTTGAATTAATATTCATTATATCAACACCTCAGCTTTCATTGTATGAATTATTCAACACAAAGTAAAGTCAAATTAAGAGCAATTTATATCCAAATTATTAAATTTAAGAAACAATGATGTATGCCATGCAGTCTTTGCATATAGTATCAGAAAAGGTATAGAAAGTGAGGTAATTATTGTGCATCCTCAGTACAATTGCTTCGAACCATTTATTGGGCCATTTGATCCTTGCCCCCCTGTAACAGTAAAATGCTATAGTACACCTCCTAATTTATTTATGGGATTTCAACCACCTAATTTACCACAATTCAATCCCTATGATGCACTAAAATATGGAACTTTATGGCCAGCTTTATTTAGCCCCTATGATCCAAAGAGTTGGAAGGGGGCTAGTGTATGAATGTTGTAGTAGATGATCAATATTATCAAATTCTTCACAATTTGCAAGCGGTAGACTTTGTTTTAGTTGAGCTAACTCTTTATCTTGATACCCATCCTAAAGATGTCGATGCCATCCATCAATTTAATCATTATGCCAATGAACGGAAGAAAATTGTTACATTATTCGAATCAAAGTATGGTCCATTGATGCAATTTGGGCATAGCCTGTCCCCGGATACATGGGAGTGGGCAAATACTCCTTGGCCTTGGCAAGTTTAACCTTCTGAAAGGGGACAATATTAATGTGGGTGTATGAAAAGAAACTACAATATCCTGTCAGAGTAAGTAAATGCGATCCGATGATGGCCAAGTATTTAACGGAGCAATATGGCGGCGCAGACGGAGAATTAGCAGCTGCACTTCGATATTTGAATCAGCGCTACACGATACCTACCAAAGTGATTGGTTTGCTTACCGATATTGGAACAGAAGAGTTTGCGCATCTTGAAATGATAGCTACAATGATATACAAATTAACAAAGGATGCAACTCCAGATCAGATGAAAGCTGCTGGTCTAGGTGATCATTACGCAGCGCATGACCATGCATTATTTTATCAGAATGCATCAGGAGTACCTTGGACTGCTTCCTATATTCAGGCTAAAGGTGATCCAATCGCAGATTTGTATGAGGATATAGCTGCTGAGGAAAAAGCTAGAGCGACTTATCAATGGTTAATCGATATGACTGATGATGTTGATTTGCAGGACAGCTTGAAATTTTTGAGGGAGCGTGAAATCGTTCATTCCCAGCGGTTTCGCGAGGCAGTAGAAATTATCATATCTGATCGTGATCAACAGAAAATATTTTAGTTATTGTTCTTGAGTTAATTGAGTTCTTTTCAAAATAGGGGTGGGAGAACATTGAATGAATCGGCTTTATATGAACATCGATTTTGGTTGCAAATATTAGGAGATCATGCAAGGTTTATCTTAAATACATTATCCCCGATTGAGAATCAAGATGTGCAAATAGCAGCTTCGTATATCGAGGCATTTGACCAATTACTTGAGGAAGCTAGAACTCTTAATGCGGGACTGGAAACGGACTCTATTAATACGCAAGCACTTATTCTAACGACGAAATTCAGGACCTTTAAGCTCGATTTGCTTGCTAGGGCTATTCTAGGAAAAGTGAAGATTGGATTGACTCCTACCTTTATTAACCATATGGTAAATGAGCTGGAAGAATATATGCGAATTCTAAATGAATTAGTTGAAGGTAATTCCGTACCTGTTTTTAATGCCTTGCATCATGATTTTCTATGGCTACCCGACGCTGTAGGTCATGCAGCGGCCATAGCGAGTGATCTTGATAGCGTAGAGAGCCGTTTAATCGAGAAAAGTAAAAAATTCAAGAAACATTTTGAACAACTTTATATGAAAAGTATTGAAATGGCAGGATATATGAGAACCAATTTAAGTGATTTTCCTGCATTCCGAAGGCTTCATACGGAGGTCGACATGGAAATGAAGTTATTCATTTCTTTTTTGAATGAACTAGAGGAAATGGAATTTACTGCCGAGGTACTAGATAGAATTAGTCCACTTATGCCCGATCATATGATGCGTGAGGAATGTTATTATCTAACGAAACTAGCTCAGCTAGGATTGGTTTCAAATCCAAATTGTCAAGCGGATAAGCCAAGAGTTGAATCATAATAGAAATAGATATGCACAGTCTTGATAAAGATAAAAATCCACCCTGACATATGTCAGAGTGGATTAATGCATCTGCTCTTAATGATTCATAAAATCATTAGTATTAATATTGTTTTGCATGTTTGAATTTGAATATGCGGATTCATTAACATAATTGTTATAGTTTGAGTTTGATGATTGAGAAGAAAGAGAAATTTGGTTGCAAAGGGATTTAATTTGATTTAATTGATTAGTTGCTGTTTGATGTCCTTGTAGAGCAGTTTGAATTACTTGAGCAGCATGTTGTTCCTTTTGAGCAAGTTGTTCTAAAGTTCTTGCATTTTGTTGTTCTTGATTAAGTAGTTGTTGATATTGGATCGAAGCTTGTTGTGTTTGGTTAATTAGTTGTTGCACTAGATGTTCTACATTTGAAATTTGTGATTTACCTTGATTATTAGAGTATTGACTACTTGTAGAGTAATTAGATTGGTACTGATTATTCGGATTACTTTGTTGATATTGATTATTCATTTATTTAATTCCTCCTAGAGTAGTATGTGATGCGCGACATCTAGGTTAACATTCCCTTCAATTATTTTATTATCCAACTATACTGTGACCAAAACTTAACAAGTATATATATTTAAAATTTTCGAGATATCACTTATCATTTATATGAAAATGTATCTTTGCATATTATTTACAGGTTGTAAATGAGAGATCATGCAGTAAAAAAAGCGAAGTTCTAGACAAACATCTAGACCTTCGCTTTTTGTCAATAACATAAAATCATAGCTGATATAATAGACTAATTAAAGAGCGCTCCACCTGAATCACTCTATATGAAAAAGAAAAAAGCCCAGAAACCTATATTAGCAGGCTTCTTGGGCTTTAATTACTGTTTTCTATGCCGGAAAGTTATTAACTATTAACGGCTGTAGAACTCAACGATTTGTTGCAAGTCGATTTCTTGAGAAAGCTCAGCACGTTCAGCAAGACGAGTGTATTTACCCTCAACTGCTTGTTCGTTGAACTCAATGTAACCAGGAAGGTGTACACGAGATTCAATAGCTTCCTTAATTGACTTCATGCTGCGGCTACGCTCACGAAGACCAATAACATCACCAACAGAAACTGCATATGATGCGATGTCAACTTTTTTACCGTTTACTGTGATGTGACCGTGAGCAACAAGCTGACGAGCACCAGCACGAGTGTTAGCAAAAGCTAGACGGTATACAAGGTTATCTAGGCGGCTTTCAAGAAGCACGATGAAGTTATCACCAGCGATACCTTTCATTTTCGTAGCTTTAACATAAAGATTGTGGAATTGTTTTTCGCTCAAACCATACATATGGCGAAGCTTTTGTTTTTCCATAAGTTGTAGACCATAACCACTGATCTTGCGACGAGAGTTAGGGCCGTGTTGGCCTGGAGGGAAAGCTCTTTTCAAGTCTTTACCTGTACCGCTTAGAGAAATTCCAAGGCGACGGCTTAGTTTAAATTTAGGACCAGTATAACGTGACATATGTTTATTAACTCCTTCATCAAATGAAATTATTGAGGATGGGGTTGTGTTTCGCGGATAAGAAGGTTATAAAGTAAGAAATCTTTCTTACACTGCCCAGCACATCAGCCGCAGGCTTGACAGTCCTTACATATCCTGAGGGTGACACAAAACCGTACGCCCTTAATACCATCATTAATATTATAAAGTTTTAATGTTAAAAGTCAAGAAATGAAACAAAATAACACAATTAAATGTTTTTATGGACTTGAATATATAAGTGTCTAAAGTCCTAATATAGTAAAGGTTGTTAGTGCAAAATCCTTAAGAATAGAGTATGATATGGAAGAGAAAGCTCATCTCCTTAGGAGTTAGAAGGAAAGGGTTGGGTGTGTAATGATGGACGGAACTATTGAATTAAATAAACCAATCATTTGGTTTACAGATGAAGATTTCCATGATGCAGATGAACCGTATCTTCCAGAATTATTAACGGAAAGTTATAATTCTTGGTACGCTGATGCTGGAGATATGAAATTATGCTTGTCTGGAATATTTAGATTGTATACTAAGATGGGGCATAATATTGGTAATCATTCGGAGTTATCGTTACCCGTGAGCATGCTGCAATTAGATACTCAAATGAGTCGTGCAGCAGAATTGTGTTTGAAGCAAGGTCAATTTATTCAATTCAACTATGAGAACATTCAATATAGCGCAATACTTATAAAACGTCGTAGAGATTCTGTTGCTTTTGCAGCATTTGTATATGCAACGAAAGTGGAGCAAGCGATAACCGATATTTCACTTGAAGCATATATGAAGCATTTTCGAACGCATTTTTATCGTGTTTTTGAAAGTGTGTTTGTGAAAGAAATTATGATACAGAAAACATTAATCGAAAAAGAAGCTAGTCATCGTGAACGATTATTTCTAATTTCAAAGCGACTGTATGACCAGATCAGTGCTGAAAGCGTCGTTCGTGAGGTGCTGTCAAGTCTTGAGGATCTTTATCAAGATTCCGAAATTTATTTGTATCTTTCGCAAGATCATTTAGAAGGTGATGCTCGTATTCGTCCACTTGAATTCCGTAACTCTGCGAATGATATTGTGACGGAAGCATTTTTGGAAGGTAGATGTTGCATCGACCGAGAGCAAGATGGATATATCAAATTAGCGATTCCAATGAATGGTAAGCAGGCTGCATATGGCGTGCTTTGTATTGAAATCAAAGATTTTCATTGGGATGAATCTGATTTACCAGCATTTATGTTAATTGCAGATACAGCTGGTTCAGCATTTGAGAA
>DXHF01000563.1 GCA_019113605.1 Candidatus Paenibacillus intestinavium | reverse complement strand
TATTGAAGCGATGTACTTCATCAAGAAATAAAATCGTTTTGCGACCATATAGCAACTTATTCGTTTTCGCAGACTCTATCACTTCACGAACATCTTTAACAGAAGCTTCAACAGCATTCAACCGAACAAATTGTGCCTCTGTCGATTGTGAAATAATATGAGCAAGCGTCGTTTTGCCACAGCCAGGCGGACCATAGAGCAAAATCGAGCTGATCTGATCCCCCTCGATTGCTCTTCGTAATAATTTACCTTCGCCGACGATATGCTCTTGTCCAATATATTCTTCCAGCTGCTGAGGACGCATGCGATCTGCTAATAATTTATGCTGAGCAGCTGGTTGCTCCTCATCTATCGTAAATAAGTCCATGATCTCACTTCCAAATTCATAATCTCTTTCTTTGATTATAACATTTGTCCCCAATATATATCAGTCCGATATAACATATTAACTACGCCATTTTGCTCGTGCTTGGCAAATATTTGCGCAATATGAGCAATATACTCATCATAACGAGCATCCGTTTCCTCTAGTGAAAAAGATGACGATTGAATTCTTCCGAATAATGCTGCTCGATCGAGCTGCTGCGAATATTGATAGCTCGCGAGCTGCGGCTCATAACCGCCATAGAACGGCTTCAAGTAAGCTTGACTTATATGCTTATGCTTCACTTCAACGTACTGCTTACCATACTTTAGAAATAACTGTTCATAATCGTTCATAAATGCGGATGCCCCGACATCTCGTTGATTCCAAAGCAACACAACTTGACCATCCGGCTTTAATATTCGCTTAAATTCTGCACGCGCTAGTTCGGCATCGAACCAATGAAAGGCTTGTGCACAAACGATATAATTAACGCTATGACCCGCAAGTTTCGTTTGTTCAGCACTACCATCACTTACACTTAGAAGTTGTTCAATCTGAGTGTTTTCTGCACTTCCACCGCTTATTCTCAATTGTTGTTCATTCAAGCTGTTTTCTGTTAAATGAGTTTGTAAATGCTCAATTAATGCGTTGCGCATATCATCGTTCGGTTCGACAGCGACCGTCTGAATATGTTGTTCTAGCAACTTTTCGGTAAAAAGTCCAGTACCCGCTCCGATATCTGCTACAAGATCACTCCCGGTAATACCTACTTTTTGAAGTAAATGCTGCATAACCTCTTGTGAATAGCTTGGACGATACTGTACATATTGCTGAGACCTTCCAGAAAAACGTTCTGTAGAATTCATGACAATCACCTTTTCCATATCATTATTTCCATCATACAGGAGAGTATTATTATACGTCTATGTGTCGGCTTTGTTTCGCGAATGAATGGTACTTTCACCCTTCATTCGCTCTTCTGTAGAATAGAAAGAGGTTATCTTCAACGATTGAAGATAACCTCTCAACTATTTGCCATTTGCGATGACTTATTTACTAACTATATTTTTGAACTTACTATTCCAATGGGAGTTCAAAAGCGGGCTTTAAGAATCGAGGAGATGGAGTTAATTTTAGGAAGGAGGAAACGTAAATGTACGTTATTGGTACATGCGTACCGGACTTCCCAAATTAGCTTCATATTCGATGTCGAGTAACCTACGTCAGCTACTCATCGTTATCAAAGTCCGTCTTTTGAACTTACAGCTAATAAATCCTTTACAACTTCACTCGCCGCTACAAGTCCTGCTACGTTAGGTACGAAAGCATTACTAGAAGGCGGTTGTTGGGCTTTGCGGATTTCTGGCGCATTGTCAGGTACGATGCGCTGTGTAACGTCTTCACGCGGCTTAATTGGATCCTCATCGGAGAAGACCACCTTAACCCCTTTTTTGATTCCATCCTTACGTAGCTTCGTTCTTACGACGCGAGCAACAGGATCAGTATGAGTTTTGGAAATATCCGCAATTCTAAGTCGAGTAGGATCCCATTTATTAGCGGCGCCCATACTTGAAATAATTGGAATATTACGATTTAAGCACTCTTTAATAAGATGTACTTTATAAATAATCGTATCCGATGCATCGACGACATAATCAAGATCATAAGCAAATAATTGCTCATATGTCTCTTCTGTGTAGAACATCCGCAGCGAAATAGCATCACAGTCAGGATTAATTAATTTAATACGATCACGCATTAGATCAGCTTTCGGCTGTCCAACAGTTGTCGTAAGCGCATGGATTTGACGGTTAATATTTGTAATATCTACAACATCCTTGTCAATAAGAATCAATCTGCCTATACCTGTTCGTGCTAAAGCTTCAGCAGCAATTCCACCAACACCACCGATACCAAGTACAGCAACCGTACTGCCTTTAAGCTTTTCTAATCCTTCAGGACCCATCGCAAGCTCATTACGAGAAAATTGATGAAGCATGTTGCTAATCCCCTTTCGCTACCTACTGATTATTCAGTTTTTCCAGCGTTAGCTACTGCTTCTGCAACTGGCTTAGGTTTCACAACTGTGCGAATATGAAGCTGCTCAAGCTGAGACAATTCAACTTCAGATGGTGCATCACATAATAGATCCGTTGCACTAGCAGTTTTCGGGAATGCAATCGTTTCACGAAGGTTAGTACGACCAGTTAGTAACATTACAAGACGGTCGAAACCGAATGCAATACCACCATGTGGAGGCGTACCATACTCAAATGCATCTAGTAGGAAGCCGAATTTCTCTTGCGCTTCTTCCATAGAGAATCCAAGTGCAGCAAACATTTTTTCTTGTACATCACGTTTGTAAATACGCATAGAACCGCCACCAACTTCATAACCGTTCAAGACGATATCGTAAGCTTGCGCACGAATTTGACCTGGATCAGTATCGAAGTAATGAACATCATCTTCATTAGGACGAGTGAACGGATGATGTTCTGCTACATAACGTTTGGCATCTTCATCGTATCCAAGTAATGGGAAGTCTACCACCCATACAAATTTGAATGCTTTTTCATCGATAAGGTTCAAATCTTTACCTAATTTCAGACGAAGATTACCAAGTACGTCAGCAACAACTTTTGGTTTGTCAGCAGAGAATGTTAGTAGATCGCCTTCTTCAACGTTCAAGCGTTCAGTTAGTGCAGCAATTTCTTCTTCTTTTAAGAATTTAACGATAGGACCCCTCCACTCGCCGTCTTTAATTTGAATCCATGCAAGACCTTTACCACCATAACGAGCAGCAAACGGTTGTAGATCGTCAAGCTCTTTACGGCTCCAGCTTGCACATCCTTTAGCGTTAAGTGCTTTAACAACACCGCCACCAGCAGCAACGGAAGCAAATACTTTCACGTCACTTGTAGAAACGATATCTGTAATATCTTCAATTTCAAGACCAAAACGAAGATCTGGCTTATCTGAACCATATTTGTTCATAGCGTCTTTATGCGTAATACGTTGGAATGGAAGTTGTAGTTCAACACCAACGGTTTCACGAAGCAATTTCGCCATAAGATCTTCCATCATGCCTAGCAATTGATCTTGAGACAAGAATGAAGTCTCAATGTCGACTTGAGTGAACTCAGGTTGACGATCAGCACGCAAATCTTCATCGCGGAAACAACGAGCGATTTGGTAGTAACGTTCGATACCACCAACCATAAGCAATTGCTTAAAGATTTGTGGAGATTGTGGAAGTGCGAAGAATTCACCTTCATGTACACGAGATGGAACTAGATAGTCGCGCGCACCTTCTGGAGTACTCTTAGTAAGAATTGGTGTTTCAACATCGATAAAACCATTTCCGTCTAAGAAATCACGGAAAATTTTTGCTGCTTTCGAACGAAGCAACAATGTTTTTTGCATTTCCGGACGACGAAGGTCAAGATAACGATATTTCAAACGAATAGACTCATCAACCTCAACGCCATCTTCAATTGGGAATGGAGGAGTTTTCGCAGCGTTCATGACTTCGATTTCAGTAACACGAATTTCAATCTCACCAGTCGCAAGATTAGCATTGAAAGTTTCTGGATCACGCTCAACAACTGTACCTTTTACAGCAAGAACATACTCATTACGAGCACGATCAGCAATTTCTAGTGCTTGACCAGAGAAATCTGGGTTAAATACCGTTTGCACAATACCTGTACGGTCACGTAAATCAATAAATAGTACGCCACCAAGGTCACGACGACGTTGTACCCAGCCGTTCAATGTTACTTCAGTGCCTACATCAGCTTTAGTTAAAGTACCGCAGTTTACGGTTTTTAGCATAGACATTTCAAATCCTCATTTCATTAATATATAGTATTTTTATATGTTTCAACAACAAAGGTGTTGGAGTTACAGCAGTTAATAAGCGTTTAATAACCAATCAAATTTCTTAATCTTTGCAGCAAGCAAAAAATAGGAATTTTGCACAAAGCAAAACAGGTCTCTGCTACATTAAGAAAGCAAGTTTACGTTGAATGAAGCAACGTAATTTGGCATTGCTTCATTCAACTTAGCAACGACAGCGAAACGCCTCGTTGCCCCACAATAATAACCTTCAAGCACTTCATAGCAACTTCCAAGAAGAAGTACCCTCCGAAGTGCTACATCCGCAACATCTTCGCAAGCAATTCCCAAGAAGATGCATCCTCGAGTCTCTCGCTTGTCAGCACCGAGAAGATGCCTTGAAGCTAGGAATTCAAGGAGCGGAGTGTACGTTGTTGGTACACGAGCACACGCAGAATTCCGATGAAAGGCATATTCGAAGTCGAATTAGCTGCGTAGCTTAGACTCCGTGATCACAAGCGAGAGATCTGCGAAGGAGACTTGACGTTGTTCCCCAGTCGCCATTTCTTTCAGCGTAATCTCACCGTTCGCAAGTTCATCATCACCAAGAATAGCAGTGTAACGAGCCTGGAGGCGATCAGCTGATTTCATCTGAGCTTTCATCTTGCGACCTTGGTAATCACGTTCAGCTTTTACTCCTGCTTTACGTAATTGATACACAAGCTTCGTCACTTGACGATCAGCTTCTTCACCAAGCGCGATGAGATACACATCTAACTCATTAAGATTTGGAATTTCTGTCTCTTGATGCTCAAGCAATAGAACAGTACGTTCTAATCCAAGACCAAAACCTACACCTGGTTGATCAGGACCGCCAACATCAGCAACTAGTCCGTTATAGCGACCGCCACCGCCAACAGTATCAATTGCCCCTATACCTTCAGCTTTGAATTCAAATGCAGTATGAGTATAGTAATCAAGGCCACGCACTAGACGGTGATTAATCTCGAATGGAATCTCCATGTCCGTTAAATGTTGCTTCACTTTTTCAAAGTGAATTTGACATTCTTCATCCAGGCTATCAAGAATTGATGGAGCATCCGTAAAGTGTTTTTGATCAACTTTACAATCGAGTACACGAAGTGGATTACGATCGATACGAGACTGACAGTCTTTACAAAGAATTTCACGTTTTGGTTCCAAATAAGTAAGTAGCTTCTCACGGAATGCAGCGCGAACCGCTGGAGTACCTACAGAGTTGATCTCAACACCAACACCTCTAAGCCCCACTTCTGTGTAGAAAGTGTAGCCCAGCGCGATCACTTCCGCATCTAGCGCAGGATCAACCCCGCCGATAGCCTCAATCCCAAACTGATGAAATTGACGATAGCGACCAGCTTGGGGACGCTCATAACGGAACATAGGACCCATATAGTACAGCTTAGTCAGATCCGGTTCTCCAAACAGCTTGTTCTCTACAAAAGAACGTACGACGCCGGCTGTGCCTTCTGGACGAAGTGTTAAGCTGCGATCTCCACGATCGATGAACGTATACATCTCTTTCTCAACGATATCCGTTGTTTCTCCAACACCACGCTGAAACAGTTCAGTAGATTCAAAAATCGGAGTACGTATTTCTCTAAAATTGTAGCGGCTGCAGATTTCACGAGCTTTCTGCTCAACAAACTGCCACTTTTCTACACTTCCTGGCAATATATCTTGCGTACCAGGCGACTTTTTGAATGACATAGCGATAACCTCCTTAAGACTTTCATTGTGTTC
>DXHF01000562.1 GCA_019113605.1 Candidatus Paenibacillus intestinavium | reverse complement strand
AGTAATATTCCACAAATGGCAAGAATCATGCCGATAACCTCAAACTTACTTAACGGCTCTTTTACAACAAATCTAGTATAAAGTAGAATAATGACAACGTTCAAGGCGATAACAGCTGATACTAGCCCTGTCTTACATATTTCGAATGATTGTAAAATAAATATCATACCAACCGCATTCGTGATCCCAACCGCCAAACCGATCCCGAACGTTGAACGATTACTGTATCGTTTCACCGTTTTCTTAGCTGCGCTAATTGCTACTTGCGCTGCTTTCCCTCGCTGTTCGATGAGCCACCATACGCCGAAGCATACTGTTCCAGTTGCAAACATCATAAACATTGTTGGAAATCGCTCTGCTTGAAGCATCGTTGACCATTTGCCTGAGAGGTCATTTCCAGCGAAAAATAACATCGTTAATAGAGCCCATTGTGCTCCCTGCATATTGGATAGCGAGATCTCAGAAGAGTAACGAATCGTTACTACACCGATAATTAATACAAGAAACGCTAATAATTGCATCGCATGTAATCTTTCATCCCAGAGTAGATAAGCAACGGCAACGACAACAACGGACTGCAAAGATGACAGTATCGCTACTATTGACGCTTTGCCTACTGCAAACGCCTTGTACATACATGCACTGGCAGCAAATGAGAATAGCCCCATTTGTATACCAACCATGGATGATGCTGACCACTGGGCACCAGTTACTAAAATTATTACTCCATTAATAATGACTCCTGAAGCAAATACACCACATAGCATTAGATTTCTATCAAGCTGTAATGTACTCGTCTTATGATACAGTACGCCGCGTAAACCAAAGGCAAAAGCGGCAAATAATGCATACATTAACCACATTCTCTAGTTGCTCCTCTTCTTTCGATATTCATTCATTCTATCTCTAGTATTACAAAACGGCAAATGAAAACTTGTAATGAACCGCTAAGCTAGCTACAATCATACTAATTATATCAGTTACTATCACTATTATTTTTCATTGTAATCATTCAATGACAAGGGGATAACATTATGAACAAATTTCAATTAAATAAACAACTTTCACTAGGTGTATGCTATTATCCTGAACAGTGGCCACAGCATTTATGGGCTGATGATATGAAACGTATGAAAGAAATGGGCATTTCGATTATTCGTATCGCTGAATTTGCATGGTCAGTCTTCGAGCCATTAGAAGGAAAGTTCAGTTTTGAGCTATTCGACAAAGTTCTACAACTCGCCAAGGAACATGATATGAAAGTAATTATCGGAACGCCAACTGCAACACCACCTGCATGGCTTACCGAGAAATATCCTCAAGTACTCAATACAACGATCGAAGGCCATCTATTACAGCATGGGTTACGACGTCATACGAATTATTCGAGTACAATATATCATCAATTTTGCTCTATCATTACAACGAAACTAGTAGAGCATTATCGTACCCATCCTAATGTGATCGGTTGGCAAATAGACAATGAATTTAACTGTGAAATCGGGGAGTTCTATAGCGAAGCTGATCATATCGCTTTCCGTCAGTGGGTAGAAGCTCGTTATATAACACTTGATGCATTAAATGAAGCTTGGGGCACGACTTTCTGGAGTCAAACCTATTCAAGCTGGACGCAAGTACATCTTCCACGTCTAGTTCCAGGTGGTCGACAACCGAATCCGCATCTTGCACTTGATGAAAAACGTTTTATATCTGATAGTGTTATTGCTTTCGCTCGCATTCAAGCAGATATTATTGCCGAGCTTGCACCGCATCACTTTATAACGACAAATGGATTATTCGGACATTTGAACAGTCATCAATTAACGAATCAATTACTCGACTTTTTCAGTTACGATTCTTATCCGCAGTTTTCTACTATATCTTATGATCCAAACGAGGAAAATCCTTTGGCTGATCGAAGTTGGAGTCAAACGCTTAGCACAGTTCGTTCTATCTCATCGCAGTTTTGCATTATGGAGCAGCAAGCAGGTCCAGGTGGCTGGGTGAATAAGATGGATATGCCAACGCCTCGTCCTGGTCAGTTACGTCTTTGGAGCTATCAGTCAATCGCACATGGCGCTAATATGGTCGTCTATTTCCGTTGGCGTACAGCAGCGTTCGGGCAAGAAATTTATTGGCACGGTCTTAATGACTATAGTAATAAACCAAATAGGCGTCTTGCTGAAGCTGCTATAGTTGGACAGGAACTACAACATATTAGTGATATACTTGCACCTACTACTTATGAGGCTAACGTTGCCATTATGCGTGACTATAGTAATGAGTGGGACGGCGAATATGATGTATGGCACGGTCCATATAGTTGGAAAAGCAGTAAGGAGTGGTATAAAGCTCTAACACGTAAACATATCCCAACAAATATTGTATATATGGAAGAGAGTACTAATCTGGAAGAACTCCAAAAATATCAGCTAATAATCTACCCTCATCCTGCCATTATGAGCGCTGCTACAGCTTCATTATTGGAGCAATATGTGGAACAAGGGGGACAAATTATCTTTGGCTGCAGGACTGGGTACAAAGATACCCGCGGTCATTGCTATATGCTGCCATTCCCAGGTGTAGCCTCCAAATTAACTGGTATTGAGCTTGAGGAGTATACGGTTATAAAAGGGACAAGATTAGCACCATCTATTACACTTTTGAGCAATGGCAATACAGTAGCAACACAGCATTTCAATGAAATAATTGAGCCTATTTCAGATGATGTTGAAGTACTTGCTACATATGAGGATGATTATTACGCTGGTAAGCCTGCATTAACAAGGCATCGTTATGGTAAAGGGTTTGCTTGGTATTATGGCTCTGTGTTCAGTGAGCAGCTTGCTAATGAAATATTATTATTATTACCCCAAGTGCATTCGCCAGCAACTTGGCTACACTTACCTGCTGAGGTGGAGCTAGCTGTTCGTAGTAATGAGAGCAGACGCATTTACATACTATTGAATTATAGTGAGCAGTCCATGTCAATCCAGCTTGATGAGCAGAAACTTAATCTGCTCACGAATGAAATGGTTGGTGGACGGATCGAGTTAGAAGGGTATGATGTGTTACTATTAGTAGAGGAAGTTCAATTAGCAGACTTTGATAACGAAGTGACACAGGAAACTTAATGACATCGAATAGAAAGCTAACAATCGAGGAATTGTAGGTCTTGAAAGGAGTATTACCATGTTTACACTTCAAGAAAAGCAATTTTTACTGCAATTATTGAAGAGCAAGACACGCTGGAGTTGGTTCAAGCGCAAGAAAAAGCAAGCGATGCAGCAGGAGTTAATTGAGAAAATTGAACAAATGATAAGGAATGAACAGGTTAACAAAGCTCGCTTGTGATCACGATGTAATGCTTCGTAGCAATACGTAGCGAAAGAGAACTAATCGTTTGTGGAGAAGCGATAGCGGTCGTTTTTGTCCTCGGATTTATACCGCTATTACTATTACAATAAATCCGAGGACAACGGCGATCATAACAACGATTTGTTCTTGGAGCGGTCTCTGATCGGAACAACGATTTGTTCTTGGAGCATCACATTAGCTAAAGCTACAACTTCAACTAGATTTCACAGCAGGAGGTTTCATGAACGGTAAAACACATTTGGCGATCGGAGCTACGATTGGAGCAGCTTGTACTTTGTACTTTTCACCTGCCCAGCAATTAGACTCTGTTGTCGCATATATCGGGGTAGCAAGCTTTTCGGCACTAGCTGCTGATCTTGATGGCCCAAGTATTTTAACAAGGAAATTAACAAAGATAAGTCGGAATCTTCATCAGTTCACACTAATCGGTGGTATCGCAGCGTTAGCTTTTTCACTTTACTTATGGCTATCCACTTCTACCTTCTCGCCATTATGGATCGGTGCAGCTGTTGCAGCTATACTTATCGGCTTAATCGTTAATCGCAGCGCTATGCGAAATGCATTGGTAAGTATTATCGGTGCAGCACTTGGTGTTTACGGCGTTTCGGAAAGCTGGTATTGGCTCATTGGTCTAGGGCTATTTACTGTTATTGCTCCTTGGCTCAAACATCGTGGACTAACTCATACGATCTGGGTCGTTCCTTTATGGGGACTAATGGGATATGGGTTAGAGCAACAGTTAGCAGTTGTGGGACTTGGCTTAACAGCTGCACTAGGCTATCTTTCACATATTATCGCTGACATGCTAACACCCGCTGGCGTACGGTGGCTCTATCCGTTAACGAAGAAAAAATTCAAACTGAAATTATAATTTGAAGATAAATGACTTATAATACAATACTTTAAACGTAAAAGGAGCAGTTCTCGATAATCGAGGACTACTCCTTTTTATAATGGCTAGCGACGATAATCGTACGACGCCTATTGTATTCCTAAATTTTAAAGTGCGCTCAATGTTTCAGTTAATACTGGAACGATTTGAGATTTACGAGATACGACACCTTTCAATAGTGCAGTGTTGTTATCAAGTGTTACGTTATACGCTTTTTCTACAGCAGAAGCTTGCTTACCTAGTGCTAGTGCAACGGAATCATTGTTAAGAATATCAGTTGTAACTAGTAAAAATAGATCAAGACCTTTTGCTTCGATAATTGCTTGAAGAGCCGGCTCAAGCTCAGCTTGGCGAGATAGAACATCGTTCGTATCTACAGCATTAACTTGTGCGATTTCTACTTTATAGTTACCCATTGAGAATTCTTTT
>DXHF01000561.1 GCA_019113605.1 Candidatus Paenibacillus intestinavium | reverse complement strand
ATATATACGAAACAGATCTGTAAAATGTTTTATCAATATATAAAAAAATACATATTTCATATAGTGATGGCGTTTTTTTATGTTGTTGTTTTAGAGGGTTGGATTGATGCATCCTATGTATTTAATTGTTTTTTTCTAGAATCGTATCATTTTAATTTTTTCCCATTTACAACATTGGCCAATTTGATGGCTTGTTAAAGCAAAACATATTCGACGCCGACTACGCTACGTTAGCATATCCCTCGTGATCACAAGTGACTGTTTTGAACTACCTCTTCCAAATAAAGGTTCAAAACATTTGCTTGTCAGCACCAAGAAGATGCACCCCAGCGGAAACGAGTAGCACAGCGTACGTTTTGTGTACGTGAGCACACGCAGGCTTTCGATGGGGGGCATATTCGACGCCGACTACGCTACGTTAGCATATCCCTCGTGATCACAAGTGACTGTTTTGAACTACCTCTTGTAAGATAAATGTTGATCTATGAGTGCTGCCAAACTTTCTACCACAAGATCAGGCCTAACCTCACTTCGCTCTACATCGTCTCTAGTAGCTGACCCCGTCAGTACTAGTGCTGTCGACATTCCGTGAAGCTTACCAAGCAACACGTCTGAAGCAAGACTATCACCTACAACCATACATTCGGCTGCTGGCAGACCAAGAATCGATAAAGCCGTATCCGCCATAATCTGTAATGGCTTGCCCATTACTTTAGTCACTTCGACTCCTGTTGAATAGACAATCGCACCAATCATTCCTGCTACATCTATGCAATCCCCTGCTTCAGTTGGAAACATGCGATCTTCATTCGTGGCAATAATTTGCGCTCCAGCTCGTACAGCACGAAACGCCTTATTCAAATCCTCATATGTCAATGATTCATGTAACGTAATAACTAGCCACTTCGCTTGCTCTGGCTTGTCCGCAATAATTAGCCCATGTGAACGTAATTCCTCCGATAAGCCAGGATCACCAAGCGTCCATATCGCATCTTGCGGATAATGATCTCGCAGATACCTTGCAGTAACGGTTGAGCTTAATACAATTTGCTCGGCAGCTACTTCAATTCCCATAGCTGCAAGCTTGTCCTTGCACATTGCCCGCGAATAATTTCCACGATTACTAAGGAAAAGAAACGGAATACCATGCTGTTGCAGCTTCCGTAGTCCATGGATTGCCCCATCAATATCCTGTTGACCAGTATATACTGTTCCATCCAAATCAATAATAAATCCTTTAACATGTTCGCTCGCCATAGTGCATCTCCCCCTCATGAAAATAATAAGCTTGATGAACGCGATCTCCCACTATGGATTTAACCACGTTCTATATATCATACAACGGAGTCGCTAGCAGAAACAGTTAAACTTCTAATAATTATACGTATATGCAGAACTACGTCTTATGCTTCCGATGTTACTTTTTGTTACTAGAAGTATCACAGGAAGAAACAAAAAGTTTAAAAGGATAAATTTCCACTACTCACATATAACTAACAAAAACCAGTTATAATATGCTTATTGTAGCTATATTGGCGGTAAGCTAACTCCTATCATGACAGTAAGGAAGTGTTATCATGGTCCGACGAATATGTACTATTGTATTAATCGCGATAGTTGCGGTCTTTCTTACTCGATTTGTGGCATCGGTTGTTCAAACAGATAATTATATTTCACAACTAGATGGAACATATAACAATCAACTAGATCAAAAACATATCATTTTCATCGCACAACAAGTTGACAATCCATTTTGGAAACAGATGGAGCAAGGTGCGAACGATAGTGCAAAAAAATTGAACATGGATATTCAATATATCGGTCCTAGTACAAATAATATACAAGAGCAGATATTGCTACTACAGAAAGCTATTGCATCCACGCCCGATGCTATTATTGCACAAGGAATCCCAGATCCACATTATATTGATCTGATTGCTCATGCCTCTGCGAAGCAAATACCTATCGTAACGGTAGATATGGATTCACCGGAAAGTGATCGTATTGCTTATATTGGAACTGATCATCAATTAGCTGGTCAACAGATGGGAGAGCTCATTCTTCAACAGGTGAGTGATTACACTGAAATTGGCGTTATTATCGGAAGTGAGCAAGCTAGCAATCAAACGATGCGTTTGGAGGCATTTCAAGAAAAAGTATCTGCACAACCACTCATTAACATTGTTGATATTCGATCATCTAATATTTCGAAATTAGAGGCAGCAAAACAAACCGTTGATATGATGAAGAAAAATCCCAACATTAATATTATCGTTGGTTTTAGCGGCTTAGATGCAATCGGTATTGTCGAAGGGTTACAATCGATGGAGAACAACAACGTCACTGTATATGGTTTTGATAACTTGTCCAACACCGAACAATTACTGTCTCAAGGATTAATCAAGGCATCTATCGTCCAACAACCCGCACAAATTGGTATTCAAGCCATTGAGACATTGAACCAATACTTCCAGCATGGTAATGTTCAGAACAAACAGTATATTAAAACTACCATTGTAACCAAGTGATTGGAGCATACCAATGAGCACAAGAAAAATATTATTAATCGCATTCCCTTTACTACTCTTACTAAATAGTATTATCTCATATGCATTATTTCAGAGTAGCTATCGCATTAATGAAAGCTACAATACGATGCTAACTCGAGTGTTGTTATATCAACAAGTCGATGAACAAGTTCAACGACATGTGACGCTTATCTCACAATATATCGATCAAAAAGATTCTTCATTATTGTTACAGTTGTACAATAATGAACCTCTTATATTGCTTCAGGATCAGTTACAGCTGCAAATAGTGGATTCTAAATTGTTACTAGAAGTAACGAGCTACCGTAATCTTTTACAATCATTTATGAATAACGAGCAAACGCTGCTGACGATGTTAGAACAAGAAGATTCTCTTGCTTATGCTGATTTTTATAACGAAATTAAGCAGTTATCTACTTTTATTTCTGATGAGAGCTATAACTTAATAAGTAAAGAATTATCAGTATATACAGGATTATATCAAACCATTATGTTGGAAATTACTCGGATGAAGCAATCGGGTATTTACTTGATTATAGCATTCACAATGTTGAGTCTTTTGCTCGCATATTGGATATCCTCTCTAATAACGCGACCAATAAAACAACTTGTAACCGTCGCAGAGAAAATTTCTCATGGTGAGCTGACGACTACACTCCCTAGTTATTCAACAAACAGCGAGTTCTTCATTTTAAGTGACGCGTTAGAACAAATGAAAATTAATTTGCAGAAGATTATGGATTCTGATAAAGAAGCTGTACAAAAGGATAAGCAGTTACGCGAGTTTGAGATCGCCGTATTACAAAATCAGATCAATCCTCATTTTTTATTCAATTCCTTGAACGTATTATCAAAGCTTGCGCTTATAGAAGGAGCAGAACAAACGAGTGACCTTATCGTAACGATGTCGAATTTACTGCGATATCATTTGCGACAGATGGACAAGCCTGTACCTTTACGTGATGAAGTTAAGCATGCAGAAGATTATTTCCATATTCAACAAACTCGGTTTCGTGATCGAATTCAGTTCATAATGGATATCGATGATGAGGAATTAACGACACATGTGCCTGTCTTAACATTGCAACCGATATTAGAAAATATCTTCATGCATGGCATTGAAGGTATGGAAACTGGGGCTACGATAACTTTGCATATATACGGCGATAATACTTACACCTGGATTGAAATATCAGACAATGGTGCTGGTATGGACGAGAACACTAGATTGAGCTTACTCAATTATGATTCTCCTTCAAATATGTCACCTAAGCAAAGTGAAGGTTCCACCGGTATTGGCAGTCGCAATGTGTTCCGAAGATTACAATTACTATATGACCAGCAGCATGCGGTCGATATTGACAGTACGATTGGGGTAGGTACAACGATCAAGTTGCGTATTCCCAAACAATAAAGCTTATTCTTAACAAGTAACTTTGCATGAGCAAGTAGTTATTTCATGAAGTACATTTTCCAATCAAAGTTCAAATTAGTCACTTGTCAGCACCAAGAAGATGCCATGAAGCTAGGAAATGAGGAGCGGAGTGTACGTTATTGGTACATGAGCCCCTACAATGTTTCTGTAAGAAACATGCATCGTAAGAATAAGCTTGGCTTCCGATGAATGGCAGCTTCGCCGCCGAATAGGCATCTTTGAAATACATCGTGATCACAAGCGGCTAATTTGAACCTCAATAAAAAGTTTTAGGAGGTTATATATGTATCGAATACTAATTGCGGACGATGAAGCTCTGGAACGTGAAGGTATGGAATGGATTATTAATAATATGATGCCTCGTCAATTTGAAGTTATTCAAGCAGAGAATGGTCGAGATGCGATTCAAAAGGCACTTATTTATAAACCGCATATCATTGTGATGGATATTCGGATGCCAGGAATCGACGGACTAACTGCATTGAAAAACATTATTAGTGCGTTACCTCATACTCGAATGGTACTACTAACCGCATACGAGTATTTTGAGTATGCGAAAGAAGCGCTTAAAATGGGGGTCAGAGATTATTTCGTTAAGCCTGCCAAACGGAATGAAATTGTGAAGCTTTTGCAAACATTAATTGATGAAATTGCAGAGGAGCAAGAAGAACTTCAACTTCAACAACTAAAGGATCAACAGCTTTCAGAATTAATTCCAGTCGTTAAGACAGAACTAGCCCTCGGATTGATGAGTAATACGATAACTGATGATGATATTAACAGTCTTATCGATAGTTTGCAGCTGCATATCGAACAATGTTGCGCTATCGTTGTCGCATTGCCACAATCTGAACTACTTCGAAAAGAGCTGTATGAAGTTTTCACTCTGCAACTGCAAAACCATTTACCAGACATCTATCAATATGTAGCCAGTACAGTGTTCAATGATCATATCGCCATTTTCATTATGGCAGATCATTCTTTACATACGATGCGAACACATATGGAAGCGATATGCCAAGTACTATTGAACATTGATATGGTTGTCACTGGGTATAATGTAAATATTGCGATAGGCGTTGGAAATATCCATCATGGCGTGCAAGGAGCTAGGCGCTCATATTTTGAAGCCGTGTTCGCTTCCACTAATGCAAAAGTAGACAAACCATTATGTATGTTTCAGGATATGGATCATCAAGGTACTCAGCCTTTAATGCTATCTTCCTCGGAACATAAGAGCTATGTTCAAGTAGCCATAGAGCAAATTCGTCAAGAGCGAGAGCATCAAACGTTTAATATGATTGATCGTGCTACGCATTATATCGAAAAAAATTATGAACGCGAGCTATCGTTGGAAGAGACTGCTGAACATGTTCATCTGAACCCTTATTACTTTAGCAAAGTATTCAAGCAGCAAACAGGTGAGACATTTATCGATTACGTTACAAATATTCGCATTCAGCATGCCAAACGATGGATGCATAACAAAGAGATAAGCTTAAAGGAAATCTGCTACTTGGTAGGCTACAATGACCCTAATTATTTCAGTAGAGTATTCAAAAAAGTAGTTGGGCAAACGCCTTCCGAATATCGTTCAACCGTCAAAAAAGGAGGTTAAAGTGTACGCTCAAAATTCCCTCAGAAAGCTGAATTTATAGAGGTTGTTCAAAAAACGGTCCTTTGAATATGTATATATAGCATCACCTTAAAAATGTGCTATCATTGCACAATTAATTGAAGGAATCATTTTATAACCAGCTATAATGAACATGCTACAATAACTTACAGATTCATAACACTAAAGTTATAGCATCGATTGCATGCTAGAGGGGATCGTATATGAGCACACAACAACAGACACAACACGAAACATCTAGTTTGAAGTTTGTTACACTAATTTCTATTGTAGCTGCTATCGGCGGGTTACTATTTGGTTTTGATACCGCTGTAGTATCAGGAGCTATTGGCTTTATGGAGGTACGTTTTTCTTTAACCGACTTTCAAGTGGGTTGGGCAGTATCTAGTTTAATTGTCGGCTGTATTGTCGGAGCTGGATTTTCCGGTATTCTCAGTGATAAATTCGGTCGTAAAAAGACACTTATCGCTGCCGCTATTCTGTTCATTATCGGTTCAATCGGATCTGCGATACCCGAAACTTTCGATATGTACATTATTGCTCGTATCATTGGCGGACTTGGTATCGGTCTTACTTCCACAATCTGTCCATTATACAACGCTGAAATTGCGCCTACGAAATATCGTGGTCGTCTCGTCGCATTGAATCAGCTTGCAACAGTTACCGGTATTTTTCTTGTCTACTTCGTTAACTTATGGATTTCTTCAAGTGGTGATCACACTTGGCAAATAGATAGCGCCTGGAGATGGATGTTTGGTGTCGGTGTTATTCCTGGCGTAATCTTCTTAATTAATCTGTTCTTTGTTCCAGAAAGTCCAAGATGGCTAATTAAGAAAAACCGTAGTGAAGAAGCTTCTGTCATTTTGAATAAAATTCATGGTGCTACACTAGCACAAGAAGAACTGGCTGATATCCAGCAATCTTTCAAAGAAAAACAAGGTACATTCAAACAATTACTACAAAGTCCTACACTAAGAGCGGCACTTTTCGTTGGTGTTGTCCTCGCTGTTATGCAACA
The DNA here is from genome assembly GCA_019113605.1 of Candidatus Paenibacillus intestinavium. Lineage (GTDB taxonomy): Bacteria > Bacillota > Bacilli > Paenibacillales > Paenibacillaceae > Pristimantibacillus > Pristimantibacillus intestinavium. Next base: position 970 of record DXHF01000561.1, on the reverse strand, counting down.
AGTAACAGGTATTAATGCCGTTATGTATTATGCTCCCGAAATCTTCAAAGCAGCTGGTGCTGGCACGAATGCTGCACTGATTCAAACGATTCTTGTAGGTTTTATTAATTTCGCTTTCACTATACTTGCGATCTGGTTAATTGATCGGGTCGGTCGTAAGCAATTACTACTTGTAGGTTCCACTGGTATGGCGTTGAGCTTAATCGTTATCTCATGGTGCTTCCAATCTGGAAATACAGATGGCTACTTCTTATTAATATTCATTCTATTATATGTTGCTTCATTCGCAGTTTCTCTTGGACCTGTTGTATGGGTCATTATCTCAGAAATATTCCCTAACCATGTTCGTGGTATAGCAACTGCAATAGCTTCTATGTCGTTATGGATCGCTGATTATGTAGTTTCACAATCATTCCCACCATTACTTTCATCAGCTGGACCTGCGCTAACATTCGGAATTTTTGCAGTACTTTCAATCTTTACCTTCTTCTTCACTTTGAAAAAGGTACCCGAGACAAGAAATGTTCCGCTCGAGCGTATTGAAACGCTGTGGGTTAAAAATTAATTAGTAAACTTATATAGTAAGGGCTACATCCATTATCAAAATTTTGATAATGGATGTAGCCCTTCGTTTATATTGCGTTTCAATTAATAATCTCAATCTCTTTTGCAAACCTTGTAGGAGGGATAGTATCCTGTTGAGCATTACTTAGATACGTTATTTGAACTTGCTTACCAAGCTCCAATTCTACAGTGGGTTCTAATGTTTTACTTACATCTAACCAAAACAAATTAGATTCATAGTCATTAAGTAATTCATCTGGTGTATTGGTCAACAGATTTTGTAATTCCTCATCTGTTAGCTTCATATCCTGCCCAATAAGATACTTATTGTTATTTTTATTATGCTTACCTAAAATAAAATCTCCTGTTTCAGGAACTTTATTAATTTCCTCTTTCTGCTCAAGAT
>DXHF01000560.1 GCA_019113605.1 Candidatus Paenibacillus intestinavium | reverse complement strand
GACTGAAAAACCATTTAACATTCATAATAGTTATCCTTTCAAAAAAGACCCGATCGCAACTTGCGATCAGGTCTTAACAGATATGTTACTCTTGCGTTTGTTTCGCTAACCAAATTGCTAATTGATCAATTTCATCATCTGATAATGTTCCCATTTCCTTAAAGGCAGGCATTCCGCCCTCGGTTCCATTAGCAATAATATCATGGATTTCTTCAACAGACTTAGAATTACCAATTCCAATTAGCGAAGGTCCGAAATCACCATTAAGATCTGCTGCGTGACAAGCTAAGCATGCTGATTCATATACAGACATTGCCGGGTCATCAGCCTCAATAACAGCAGGAACTGCAGCTGCTTTTAATGGGTTTGGACGCTCCTTACCCGCTTCAAGAGCTTCTTTTGCTTTTTCAGCACGAACATGATGCTCTGGCGTCATACCTTTTGCTTCTAATTGATCCTGGTAATGTGACCAAGAAACAACAGTAAGGTAAGTAACTGCAACAATCGATAAAATCATAAGTGAAGAAGCAATTGGGCGACGGTAGAAACGACGCTCTTTACCTGTATCAAGGAATGGTGCTAATAGTAATCCACCGAACATAATCGCTGGAATAATTAGCGTTCCGATTAATACATATTGCTGCGATACATATGGATATTTCAAAAATTGGTATAAGAACAAGAAATACCAGTCAGGCATCGGTATAAATGAAGCATTCGTTGGATCAGCAGGGTAGCCAAGTGGAGCTGCTTCAGCCATTACCCATACTAGGAAACCAACTAATACTACGCAACCAACCATCCACTCTTTCAGAAGAAAGTTAGGAATGAAGGCTTCCGATTTACCTGGGTAAGCCGTATAGTCTGGCGGTGTGGGATCCATATTGTTACGTTTCACACGAGAATCGCCGACATATACAACTTTCTCATTCGATTTATGACCAGTTGCCATAATTGTAGCCTCCTTCGCTTATAGTGGACCTGAAATCCCTTGTTTGCGGATCATAATAAAGTGCGCTGCAAGCATTGCAATCAATGCACCTGGTAAGAAGAATACATGCACTGCAAAGAATGTTGTTAATGTTCGAGCACCAACGATATCCCCACCATATAAGATCTTAGCGATATAATCACCAATGATAGGTACAGATGCGGCAATTTCTACCCCTACTTTAGTAGCGTAGTAAGCTTTGTTGTCCCAAGGAAGTAGATACCCTGTGAAACCAAGACCTAGCATAATAAAGAAGATAAGCATTCCAACTACCCAGTTCATCTCACGAGGTGCTTTATAAGAACCTGTAAAGAAGACTCGAAGTGTATGTAAGAACATCATAACAATGACTAAACTCGCCCCGAAGTGATGCATACCACGAACAATGTTACCAAATGGAATTTGGTGTTGTAGGTAGTCAACACTTGCATAAGCGTGAACGATATCTGGTACATAATACATCGTTAAAAACATACCTGATAAAATTTGAATTACTGTAATAAAGAACGTCAGACCACCAAAGCAATATACGAATGCTGAGAAGTGATGCGCTGGGTTAACGTGTTCAGGAACTTCGTGGTCAGCTACATCTCTCCAAAGCGGCGTAATATCAAGACGTTCGTCAATCCAATTATATATACTTTTAAACATCTAACATACGCCCTCCTTATGCTCTAGTGTTTGGAATAATGCCGCCAAGGTATACGACTCCATCTTTTACTACAACTTCATACTCATCAAGTGGTGAGTTTGCAACGGTAATGTTTTTACCGTCTTTGGAATAACGTGCATCATGACAAGGACAGTCATATTCACTTTTTCCGTGTGTGTTCCAAGCTACTGTACAACCCAAATGCTTACAAATTGGAGAAAGTGCAAATACTTTATTAGAAGCATCCTTGGATATCCAAGCCACCTTCTGAGTTTCACTTTCATACCAAGCGTCAACTTGATGCACTTTGAATCGTACTTCTTGCGGTTCAGACGTAACTTTATTTTCATCTAATACTTTTACTAATGCGCTTTCGCTGCCTTTAGCTAATAAAGGATCTACTGCAAAGCGAACCATCGGTAAAACTGCGCCACCTATCATGAAGGCAGTTGTGCCGCCAAGCGTGTATGATAAAAACTGACGCCGGGACATTTCTTTACGTTTAACCGGTTGATGCTCCGAATCATGTTGTTCATGGTTACTCATTTTCTGTTCTAACCCCCTTTGCCAACCAATTCTTCCGTATTGCTCAAAAGCAAAGCCAAATGATGAACTAGGACATAATTATAATAGCCTAGCTACCAAATACCGTCAACAATTTGACAGGACATTTGCGACAATTAGGAAATATCGTTCAATAATTTGTTGTCAATTTGTCACAATTAGCATTCTATTGGCATTGTTTTCCCCTATTACGAACCATTTCATACATATTTATCATATTATTTATGTCCGATTGTGACTCCACAGTTCACGAATTTGTAAATTCACTTGATCAGATGATGGAATTTCGCCATTTTCTGTAGGGGAAATCCACAAATCCGCTTCATTAATTTGAATCTCAGTATGTAATTTGGCCGTAATAAGGATGATGTACTTAAAGCCTTGTCCCTTTAAAGCACGACAATATGAAGCTATTTGCGCCTGGGCAGCCGGGTCGGTGCTAATGTAATGACAGGCAGGATAAGTAACAACTCTACCTTTGTAAGGGATTTCAACCAAATCCATAATATCTCTTAGGTTTTCTAATGCTAACGTTGCTTCAACAGGTGATTCACTACCGTCTAATCCAGTTATCGGTAGCAAGCAAGTGTCAAGATAAGGCTTAAGCTCTTCCCACTGCTCCTGCTGTATTTCACTAAATTTCACTATTGTCCCTCCTGAAACTTATGCTTCTTTTTGAACTACCTATTTCAATGAAAGTTTGCTTTTTGAACTAACTCTTACCATTTTACAGAAGAAAGCCTTCAAATGCTATAGTAATCTCGCATCCGAAGGCCGTTATTATTAAAACCACTATTTTAACTGCTTTAATTGAGTACTAAGTTCATAAAACAAATGTTCATCACCTGTTGCCAGTGCTTCATCTATTTTCGTTTCAAGCTTATTGCGCTGATAATTTTTTAATGCATCGTCCAATATCATTTCAGCAGTTAATGCTAACATCACTTCGTATTTTACATTCATCTTGTCGATAGGTAACACCTCCATAACGGTGCTATACATTCCTATACTCATATCCTTTAGCAACATAGCTTTCCATTGTTCTTTTCATTCTAGCTAGATCATCTTCCGTTAACTCACGAACAACTTTAGCGGGCGTCCCAAGAGATAATGTATAGGGCGGGATTTTTTTATTTTCCGTAATGACAGCACCTGCCCCTATTAAAGCATATTCACCAATCTCTGCACCGTTCAGCACAATTGCTCCCATGCCGATTAAGCTTCCTCTCCCAATATCGCAGCCGTGAATGACCGCAGCGTGCCCGACAGAAACTTCATCCGCCAAAATTAGCGGCTGCAATGTATTCACATGTCCAACAACACCATCTTGTATATTACAGCGATCACCAATCCGAATTGGAGCCATATCACCACGAAGTACAGCATTATACCAAATTGTGCACTGTTGACCGATTGAAACTTCTCCAATTATTTTCGCACCTTCAGCAACAAAGACATCGTTACCAAGTGTTGGAATTAAACCTTTATACGGCAATAACATACGATCATTCCCCTCATAAAATGTAGGGAAATTCTAACAATGTGCTTACAGATTGTCAATGTTAATCATTACTGACTCATAAGCTTTCGATCATTTTATGTCCGAAAACTGACCTTTTGATTACGATCCCTTGCTCCGTTTCTCCAATTGCAATAATCCCGAAATGCAGCAGCATTTTCACAATCCGCTGATTCAAAATAGCTCCGGCTGAATCGAAATAGTAAGGTCGTATGTAAGGCTCAAGTACCGTTTCGAATGATTTTAATGTCGTCCATTCCTTAGACAAACTACACATCCAATAATATAAGGAGGTAATATTCGGAATTGCCCCTTTATATAGCTTGAGCCAATGTGAGATAATAGCTTGCATCTCATCATAATTCATATTGTCTTTAGCCAATTCCCCGCTTCTAGTTAGGACGATCGTATCATCTTCGACAGCTATCCAGCCTTTTGCAAAGCAATAATCGTTCATGAATGCCATCCGATCAGGATAGTCACCAAATCCTTTGCCATAGCCAAATTTCCATGCACCCTTGCCAGGTAATTCTTCTTGTATTGCAAATAGTTCATTCAGTTGAACAACAAATCTTCTGTGCATAATTCCATCCAAAGCAACGTTTGGCTTATAGGTGTCGATGAAATTGAGCATCACTTTCATGTCTAGTAATAATTGACCACCTTCTTCACGATACATTGGTGGTTCTGCTCCTCGCTCTACCGCAACTGACAGTACTTCAGCCAATGTTGCTTTGAATCTTTCCTTCAAATCTTGAGGCACATGGAATAAATAACGATCACTGCCACCATATCCATTGAATAACCAGCCTTGCTGTTTGAATTTTGTAATAATTTCACGTGGTGTTAATTCAATAACTTGCTGCTTAGTTGATTTTTTGGATTTTACTTTCAGCTTTGTTTCTACGACCGTGACACTTGTATTCCGAACCGCATTCTCAGCTGGAAATCTACACTGTTGAACTCTAGCAAGTAAATCTTCTAAGCTGTAGGACTTCCGAGTTTCAAACAATAAATAATTGACGAACCTTAATTCCTCTAGCTCCATTTTTGCTAATTTTTCTTTAATGACATCACGTCTATGTACCGTTGCTAGAATGGACTGAATTAATTCATGCTTTGAATTTCCATTACACTCACAATCATATACAGAAGCAATTTTTGTGAGTTGAGTAATATCGGCATAGCTCAGCATATCTGATAAATTCATTGGATCTCCTTTCTCGCAAACATCGTAATTACGTTGAGCAGAAGTTCTTGCTTATATTTTCTAGTATTACTATTTTTAGCCATTTCATACTTTACGATGAAAATTGAATACTAATCTCAGCAAATTATATTTGGTTCACCTATTGCGCAAACAAAAAGGCAATCTATACTCGCCCGAAATGAACGAATGGAGATTGCCTTGACTAACTATCTATTTATTTGTTAATACAGCATTTTTTATATTTCTTGCCACTACCGCAATAACAAGGATCATTGCGACCAATTTGTGGCGCAGCATATTCATTAGACATCGGTTGTTGCTGCAAGTCTTCCGATTGCTCACTATTGCTCGCTAAACTATTCGCATGATGCCCCTTCAAAAACCATTGCGGCGTATTATTGTACATAATAATTAATCGTGGCAGCAACAAATTAATTATCTGCTCGTCTTGAATGACTAATTCTCGCTGTATATATTCAACCAGGTCTTGAAGCTGCAAACCAGCACGAATGCCGAATTCAGCCTGATCAGCAATCAGATTGGCATCTTGTTGCAGCACTTTGAATTGTTTTACTAAGAAATCAACGAGGAGCTGATGAGCTTGTGTCCTATGAGTATAACGTTGTGCACCCGCTTTATGCAATTCTAACGCAGTGAAATAAGCATAATCTACTTCTTGACGTTGGTTATGTTCTTTCGCGATTAATGTTGGATCAGGTATCGCAGCATGATGGACAAACTGTTCATTCAGCCCTAGATCATTATGATAATGGCGGTAGTTAATAACGAGATGCATATAAAGAACTTCTATTTGGCCAAATACAGCATATCTAGAAAGAATCGTATTAAGCTGCTCATGTGTTAGCGCACCATAGTAATACATCATCCCTTTAACTGTTTCAATTAAGCTACTATTTAAAGCGATTCGTTTGAAATCTAGCTTTTGTAAATGTTGATCGACTACATTAATTAATTCATTCGGCATAGCAATAACTGCTTGTCCACTAATCGTTGTTTGAAATAATAGTCCCAATTCCATCCAATACTGAAGCTGCTGCGCTGTTAACTGTTCATTAAAAGAAATATTACCTTTACGACGAACAACCTCTTGTAGTAGCTCTACTCTTTCCTCATCGAACAATTCAAGTAAAGAAGGTAATTCAAGTTCATAGGCAGCTGCTAATTGTTCAATGATCGTTTGCTTAAGTTGTTCTCGATTCAACTTACTAGCATTTTTGATAACGGCATGCTTACGTATATTTGTTAATATATCTTTAGACAAGCCCTCAAGCGCAAGCTGCAAATTAAATCCTTGATTCGCTTGAGTGCGTGCTCCATTCTCTGTAGCTACTAACATTTTTAAAAGCCTCATTTCTCATTCTTAATAACATGTCCAAAATTCTATGATACCGTAAATGAGTTATCTACACAACAATTGCTCAAAATTTCCAATCATTTGAAATGAGTGAATAGATCATTAAGAAGCTTTATTTCGCTAGATTAGTTAGTAATTATCGCTTCATTCTAGGTCAGACAATTTGCCATCTGTAACGTGTCCACTAAAAAACATCCGTTAAGAAGTTCCAACGACGAGGCGATATCTAGACGCCTGAAGGTTAAACATTTGAGCGTATTTCCCGTCCAATCTCATAAGCTCTTCGTGTGAACCTTGCTCAATAATTTGACCTTTTTCCATCATGAGAATGCGATCCGCCATTTTGGTAGTCGATAAGCGATGAGAAATGAAAATGATCGGTCTATCTTCTGCCTCCTCTAGCATGACTTGATTCAAATGGTATTCACTCATAGGGTCCAATGC
>DXHF01000559.1 GCA_019113605.1 Candidatus Paenibacillus intestinavium | reverse complement strand
TCAATGCTGACGAATTTCTCAGTGGGAGCAGTATGTTCTCGTTCTATAGATACAGCTCAGAGCTTTGCTAATAAATATAATATTGTTCATTGTTATACTGATGCAGTAGAGATGCTTGATAGTGGAAATATTCAAGCTTTATATATTGCTTCGCCAACAAATTTACATGCCCATTATGCGCAACTAGCATTAGAAAGAGGCATTCATGTACTGTGTGAGAAGCCTATTACATCAAATAGTAAAGAATTGAAGCAATTAATTGAAATAGCAACGCGTAAGCAAGTTTTATTGATGGAAGCGATGAAGTCAACGACGCTACCAGCATTTCGTCAAGCGGCTAAGCATCTTAGTGAAATTGGACATGTAAGACGTTATTTCGCTAGTTATTGTCAGTATTCCTCGCGTTATGATGCTTATAAAGCAGGTAATGTACTGAATGCATTTAAGCCTGAATATTCTAATGGGGCATTAATGGATATTGGCGTATATTGCATCTACCCTGCCGTTATGTTATTCGGTAAGCCGAAGTCAGTCCAAGCTTCAGCATTTATGCTGGATTCAGGTGTTGATGGTGAAGGTAGTATGATATTGGAATATGATGATATGGATGCGGTTATTATGTACTCTAAAATATCTAATTCATCACTGCCAGTGGAGATTCAAGGTGAACAAGGTAATCTAGTGCTAGACCGTGTAAGTGAGCCTAGTCGAATTACGTTGACACCTCGTGGTGGTGAAGTAGTCGATTTGAGTCTACCGACGATTGAGCATGATATGTATTATGAAATCGAACATTTTATTCAATTGCTAGAACAGAATAAGGTGGAATCTCCGATCAATTCTTACGAAAACTCTCTAATTACGATGGAAATAATGGATGAAGCACGTAAGCAAATTGGTTTAGTGTTCCCGGCTGATCTTGCGTAATAGGATTTACTATTGCTCTAAATAAAATAGTTAGATTCGGTAAGATGCAAATGGTTCTCCATAGACGAAATCAGCACTAATTTCATTAAGTTGTTCCATTAGTTCGTTATTGATCGATAAATCTAATGCTTCCAAATTAGTTTCTAATTGCTTTACTTTCGTAGCACCTACTATGACGGTACTCACGACTGATTGATGAAGCAACCAAGCGATAGCAAGATTCGATGGAGTAGTTCCGTGTTCAAGGGCAAGTTGGTGCAGCTCTTGACTAAGCTTCAATGTGCGCTCTGTTAAGAAACGATTAAAGCTCGGATCAGTTTGAGCACGAGAACCTGCGGGAGCTTGACTTGTTTCTGTATACTTACCTGTTAATATTCCACCAGCAAGCGGGAAATAAGGGATAATTCCAATGCCTTGATCAAGACAAAGTGGAATAAGCTCACGTTCAATTGTTCGATCAGCTAAAGAATAGCTTACTTGCTGAGAAATATATTTGGTTAATCCTAAACGCTCGCTAATACCTAATGCTTTCATAAGTTCCCAAGCATAGTAGTTAGAGCATCCGATATATCGGACTTTTCCTGAATTAATCATGTCCTCAAGACAGCGTAAAGTTTCTTCAAGTGGAGTCAGAGGGTCAAATGTATGGATTTGATAGAGGTCAACATAATCTGTTTGCAACCGAGTAAGACTTGCTTCTAGCTCTTGCATCAGGTGATGACGAGATGAACCTTTGTGAAAAGGACTTTTACCAGTAGGTAGCCCTGCTTTTGTAGTCAGAACAATATCGCTGCGCTTGCCTTGAATCGCTTTGCCAATAATCGTTTCTGATTGAGTGCCTGCGTAAATATTCGCTGTATCGATAAAGGTGACGCCATTTTCGATAGCTTGTTCAATAATATATGTCGAGGTTTGAGCATCTGCACGTTTGCCAAATGCATTAGTACCAAGCCCAATAGCTGATACTGTTAATCCACTATTTCCAAGTTGTTTATATCTCATTGTATCCTCCTAAAAACTTTTGATGTCCCTCGATAAACTTCTATTGAATCAATAGTTACATCGAAAGCATGGGCTGAATTTGTTAGAGCATCTCGAAACTCTTCATGAAGATGATTAATAGTCATTCAAAGGCATACGTTGTTATGAATATAATTTTATTATGACATTAAGCTGCGAAGTTGAAAAGCAATACTCTTTAAGAGTATAATCTCATGATAACAAGATCTTAAGGGGGAATCTCATTATGTTATTTGTGAGCAATGAAGGCAATCATGATCCAGCAGTTAACTTAGCTTTAGAGGAATACATATTTAGACAACTACCTGAGAATAATTATCTTTTATTTTATATTAATGAACCATCGATTATTATAGGCAAGAATCAAAATACAGTTGAAGAAATTAATGCGGAATATGTGAAGGACAATAATCTTCATATTGTGCGTCGTATGAGTGGCGGCGGGGCAGTTTATCACGATCTAGGTAATCTGAATTTCAGCTTTATTATGAAGGATGATGGTTCGTCCTTCCACAATTTCAAGAAGTTTACCGAGCCAGTTGTAGAGGCATTGCGTACGATGGGTATCGAAGCGGAGCTAACTGGACGCAACGATATTCAAATTGGTGAAAAGAAAATATCAGGTAATGCACAGTTCCATTCCAGAGGTAAAATTATTAGCCATGGTACGTTGCTATTCAATTCTGAAATGCAAAATGTTGCGAGTGCTTTGAAGGTTAATGCCGAGAAATATGCTTCCAAATCAACAAAATCTGTTAGAGGTCGCGTTGCTAACATTACCGATTTTTTACAAGAACCAATGACGATCGAACAGTTCCGACTGAAAATTTTACATTCTATATTTGCAGGTGAAGGTGATGTTCAATCTTATCAGCTCACTGACGAGGATTGGAAAAAGGTGCATCAACTTGCTGATGAACGGTATCGAAGCTGGGAGTGGACCTATGGACGTTCTCCACAGTTCAATATGCAGCAGCGTAAACGTATTGAAGGTGCAGGGACATTCGATGTGCGCTTGAATGTGCATGATGGAGTGATCCAGGAAGCGGCAATTTATGGTGACTTTTTCGGTCGCGGGGATCGCAACGAAGTTGCTGAGCAGCTTGTTGGCCTGCGCTACACTGAGGAAGAATTAAGTAAGCTAACTGATAATATTGATCTAGCCTTCTATTTTGGTCCAGTTACGAAGGAAGACTGGATGGGACTGCTATTATAGTTATTTGGAAGGGTAGTTCAAAAAGCGGACTTTGATAACGATGAATATGCTAACGTAGCATATTCGCATCTAATATGAAGTGAATTTTGGAAGTCCGGTACGCATGTACCAAGTACGTACATTTACGTTTCCTCCTTCCTAAAATTGACTCCATCTTCTCGGTTCTGAAAGCCCACTTTTTGAACCTTTATTTGGAAGGGTAGTTCAAAACTTTCGCCTATAATAGATACGGATATATTAGATCATACTAGAGGTAGTTCAAAACCGTCAATTGTGAGCTAAATTAAAGGAGATGTACATATGTCAACAAATTGGAAAGAGCAATTAGATAAATATGCAAAATTAATTGTGCAAGTTGGAGTTAACGTTCAACAAGGGCAACCAGTATTCGTTACAGGGGCTATTGAGCAAGCAGACTTGGTTCGTGCTGTTGCTAGTCAAGCGTATGAAGCGGGAGCAAGCAATGTTCACGTGGAGTGGGTGGATGATAAGCTTTCACGCTTAAAATATATGAAGGCGTTCGAAGATGTATTCAGCGATTACCCACAGTGGGAAGCAGATAAACGTAAGCAGTTTTATGAAAAAAATGGTGCCTTTATTTCAATCGTATCTAGTAGCCCCGATCTATTATCGGGCGTAGATTCAAATCGCATTGCAGCATTCCAAAAAGCTTCAGGTACAGCGCTGATGGAATTTAGACGAGCGATGCAAGCAGATAAATTCAGTTGGACAGTTGTCGCAGCAGCTGGCACAGATTGGGCCAATAAGGTATTCCCAGATGCTGCTTCTGAGCAAGTGGCGATCGAACTATTATGGAAAGCAATCTTTGCCGCAGTACGACTAGATGCAGCTGATCCTGTTCAAGCATGGCAGGAGCATAACGATACATTGCATGCTAAGGCGATTGCGCTTAACAACTATCATTTCCAAAAGCTACATTATCGTGCACC
>DXHF01000558.1 GCA_019113605.1 Candidatus Paenibacillus intestinavium | reverse complement strand
TTCAACCTCATAACCTGCAAATATTTCCTCATACATACGCGTAACGCGAGCTGGTGTTTCAAGAAGACCTTCTCGCTCGACATCTTCACCAATTAATTTCAGAATTTCTGTAATATGTGCTTCAATCTTATCTCGGTTGCTAGAAACCTGAGAATTGACGTAATCTTTTTTCCCCGCCATTCCTTAGTTCGCTCCCTCCTGCCCTCTCAATTATCGAGGGAATTTCTGGTTTTTCATCATATGCTGAGCTTTTTGCATCTGTTTATTGTTCAGATTATAGCCCATTTGTTTTGCCATTTTCTGTAACATTTCAGGATTATTCTGCATATTTTCAAGCTGCTTACGTAAATAGTAAACTCCAACAAGGAAGCCAACTACAGCACCAATAAGTAGCGTTACAATCGGAATTACATAATTATACCATTCCATAATTTCACCCTGACCTTTCAACGTTTTGTTAGCATTACATCATTGTATAATATCATGATATATCCCTTTAGGCAATAATCATTACTTACTATTGCAACTATTAATGTTATTTATTGACAATGTAATTTGTTTGATTACTTCTTCATCTTTTTCGTTACTAATTGCTGATTCCAATTCAATTAATGCGTCATCTCCACCAATCCTGCCCAGTGACCATGCCGCAGTGGCACGTAGTACCTCTCTTGGATCATCTTTTAGCACTTTCGCTAACGCCGGAATTGCTGTCGAATCTTTGAAGTTACCTAGAGCAATAACCGCATTACGTTGAATTGGTTTTTTGCCACGCCATGCTGCGGATGTATAACCGTACTTTTCTTTGAATTCTTTATTTCCTATCGTTAAAAGTGGAATAAGGAGTGGCTTAGCAACCTCTACATCTGGCAGCAAATCTTCATGATGCGTCCAGTTCTTCCCACGATTAATTGGGCATACGATTTGACATGTATCGCATCCATACAATCGATTACCGATTTTTCGCATATGTTCATCGGAGATCATACCTTTCGTTTGGGTCAGGAACGATACACATTTCTGCGCATCTAATTGCCCTCCACTAACTAATGCCCCAGTCGGACAAGCATCAATACATTTCGTACATGTTCCACATTGCTCTGTCACTTCATCATCTGGAGGCAACGGCAAATTAGTTATAATCTCACCTAGATAGATCCAAGAGCCTAGTTCCGGTGAAATTATCGAACAATTTTTCGCACTAAAGCCTATTCCAGCTCGCTCGGCAACAGCACGATCAGACAATTCGCCTGTATCAACCATACTTTCACTACGTAATTGCGGCTCACGCTCACGCAACCACGCTTCAAGCTTGTCCATGCGCTCCCGCAGGACATAGTGATAATCATTCCCCCAAGCAGACCTAGCCATAATACCACGTCTAGCACCTACGTCTGATTTGGGTGCATTGTCTAATTTTGAAGAATAGGCAACCGCAATAGCAATGATACTTTTCGGTCGATCAAATAATAAGGAAGGATCTGTTCTGCGATTCAAATCTTTCGCTTCAAAGCCAGACTCTCTTCCTAACTCACGATGTCGTATTAATCGCTCCTTTAATACAACAAAAGGATCGGGTGATGCGATGCCGATTGCATCTATACCCAATTCTTGAGCTGCTTGCTTTAATTCATCCTTCAGTTTCTGCCATTTGTCTACCAACCTACATTCACCAACCTAGAACCATTCGAATTTATTGAATGGAAATATTATTCCGTCTATTCTGCCAACAATACGATCCGCTTGTATTGGTCCAAAAGCTCGACTGTCATTACTCATCATAAACTTACGATTATCGCCCATAACGTAATACATACCTTCAGGTACAACAATATCTATATCTTGTAGTCCTTCAATTACTGAATCTGTGTAAGGCTCGTCAACGACTTTATCATTGCGAACAAGCTGACCATTTATTATTTCAATATGATCTCCAGCTTTACCAACTATACGTTTCACAAAATATTTATCACCAGGATTATCAGCAATATCAGGGTTTTCCAACACTATAATATCGTTCACTTTTGGGGAAGAAATATGATATATAATTTTATTAGAAAATAACCATTCTTTATTGTGTAATGTTGGCTCCATTGAGCTTCCGCTTACGATAGCAAGTGAAAATAAAAACATTTGCACAAGAAACACGACAACAAATGCAATAACAATTGTCTTAATCCAATCCCATAATTCAGCTATCATAATCTTATTACTCCTCCTAAAACTTTACATAAGCTTTTTGATATCCTTCACTGCATACGAAAAGTCACTTCAAAAGCATAATCGCAAACGCTCTTCCCGTTGCGAAAAGTAACACTTCATATCTTATTCTACTATCTTCTAGCAAGGCTACAACATTATAACACATGTAAAGCATAGTCAATGAAATGAATGACCCTTACTATAAAAAAAAAGCATATTTTTGCACATTAAATATGTACATAAAATATGCTCTATTAATGTTATTAGCCTGTCAAAATACTTAACTTTTGGAATGATCGGATAAAATCTGATGCTACGAAGCCAATCGACTCAAATAGCGGCAATAGCGGCTCATTATGTTCATCAGCTGTAACGTAAATTTTCATTACTTTTTTCTCTTCAAAACGTTGCTTCAAAGCTTTGACAAGTTGTTTGCCTACTCCTTGTCTTTGATATGAGGTAGCGACAGCAATTCTATAATAATAACCTTTGTTATTATCAATTGTGCCAATTATTACGCCAACAATTTTTTCATCAGCCTCAGCGACTAGTACAAGATCACTATCCCAGCTTAATTGACGACCGAAGACCTCAATAGTTTGCTCATAACAATCTTCTGATAAAACCTCTTCAAATAGCTCAGTAATTTTACGAGTATCAGACAACTTAATTGAACGCAAATTCATGATTTACACCTACTTATCAAAGTTCAGTACTTGTACATAATACGACAATTATACACAAAAACCTTCACGAATTGTCATTTTTTAAAATGAAATTTCAAATTCATAGATATTTTTCATATGAAAACGCTTTATTTATTATTATTCCACATTACCCCATCTACTTTTGCATAATAATCGATTGGTCTGCTTATACTACAGTTTGTTGCTTTTTAAGCAATTGGACTTTTTCAACATCAATGTTGATTTATTAGTTTAAATGGAGGATAATAATAGAAGTAACTACATAATACATTGGAGGTTTTATTAATGGCTCATCAATTACCATCTTTACCGTATGCGCACAACGCGCTTGAACCACACATCGATGCGTTGACTATGGAAATTCATCACGGTCGCCATCATAATGCTTATGTAACTAATCTTAATGCTGCTTTGGAAACTGCTCCTGAGCTTCAATCTAAATCAATTGAAGAGCTTATTGCTAATCTAGATAGCGTTCCTGAAGCTATTCGCACTGCTGTTCGCAACAATGGTGGTGGGCATGCTAACCATAGCTTGTTCTGGGAAACTATTGCTCCTAACGCTGGTGGCGCACCTACTGGTGCTCTTGCAGCAGCAATTGATAGCAAATTTGGTAGCTTCGATAATTTCAAAGCTGAATTTGCTAAAGCAGCAACAACTCGTTTCGGTAGCGGTTGGGCATTCCTAGCTGTTTCAAACGGCGAAATTGAAGTTTACAGCTTACCAAACCAAGATAGCCCAATTATGGACGGTAAAACTCCTATTCTTGGTCTTGACGTTTGGGAGCATGCTTACTACTTGAACTACCAAAACAAACGTCCTGACTACATTGCAGCTTTCTGGAATGTTGTTAACTGGAATGAAGTTGGTACACGTTACGAAGCAGCAGTTAAATAATATCTTTCTTCACTAAAAAGGCAGCTTAGTCATCCATTCGATGACCAAGCTGCCTTTTATTGTATGTATAGAATAGACACCTCCTTACGACTAGGCGCATAAGCTAACTCAGGTCTAATGCCTAATACGTTTCGTAAAGGAGCTTGAATACTTATATGAATAACTTCTATCCCGAACCAGATGTTTACTTCAATCAACCTTGTGATTGTGGCTCAATAAATCATCGCTTTGCAATGCCTCAACCTCATATGCCGAGCGGTCCTCATTCAGGGCAATTTATTTGGTGGCAACCTATTCCTGGTCAACCAGGTCAATGGGTCCCTGCACCATGGGGGCTACCTTGGCTTCCTCAGCATCCACATGGCGAAGGTCATCATCAAGATCACGACCACGATGATGATCACGATCATGACGACCACGATGACGATGGTCATCATGGACACCATCAAGGTCATCATGGGACTCAGCATCTATTCCAGCAAACTACAACACCTGCTATCCCCCGCGAGCATGATGATTGGCCTGCTCTAGGCTATATTAATGATGGAGAAGAACGTCCTCCTGGACCTGGTGGGCATGGCGGACATGGACCCGGACATGGACCTGGGCATGGACCCGGGCATGGACCCGGGCATGGACCCGGACATGGACCCGGACATGGACCTGGGCATGGACCTGGGCACGGACACGGACATGGGCATGGACCTGGGCACGGACATGGGCATGGTCACTTTGGTCCGTTCGGTCCCTTTGGACCGTTTGTACCATTTGGCGGCGTCCTCCCGATTCCAATCCCAATTCCGATAGGTGGCGGTGGTGGAGGGGTCGCACCGATTCCTCAACAAGCAGTATTTGTATCCATTAATGGCGGCAGTGCTTACCCCAATGCTACTGGAACTTACCAGATTATGTACCAGCCTGGATTAACGATCTTCGATGCTCTAGCAAGTACAGGTGTTATCCAACTTTCACCATCAGGCCAAATACTTCTTGTAAGCGGCGTTGTCATCGGTGGCAATGTAAATTATGTTATTCGCTTAAATGGTAGAAATATTTCCACTAACATGCTGAATTATAACTTACAGCCGAATGATCAGATTAGCGTTGATCTAATATACGCATAAGTCATTATGAAGTAAAAAAAGGCGGACTTCATATTCCTCTCTTTTCGAGGAATGAAGTCCGCCTTTTGCATTTTCAAGTCTACTGAAGCTGCTTACTTTTACTATTCAGTAATTTTAACTGATCATCATCGTAGCCCACTCTGAAACTAATCTGCCGCTTTGTTAATTTGTAAGAGCCATCCACACGTTCGTCAGCTGAAATAATAACTGTAATTGTAGCTTCTTCATCACCGAGCGTAATATGCTCGTCATCAATAGATATATTTCTTGTAGCAATATAACTCTCTCTAAATTTCACATAACTAGTTCCTTCTTGCCAGCTATTGCCAAGCAGAGTATATGCATATACATAATCCCCGATATTTATCGCATCATAGAAGTGCGCGACAAGATAACTAGCAAGTTGATCTAGTCGCTTGGTTTCCTCAACCGTTTCAGAGTCCTCATTTAACGTAATACCTGGTAGCATCGTCATCGGTTCCATAGACCAGCCCTCGATTAGTGGCAACACATTAACAATCGGAATGCTAAAGCCGATGGAGCTATTCTCAAGACCTGCTGAGTTAATTCCAAGCACATAGCCTGTAGACGTATCAACTAGTGGGCCACCGCTATTACCATGTGAGATCGGCGTCGATATTTGATATAGATCACTATAAGTGTACGGGGAAATTTGTAAGCTTCGACCAACACCACTAATCATACCTGTCGTTACTGTATTTTGTAGACCAAGTGGACTGCCTATCGACAGTACCTCATCACCTACACTTGCTTTTTCATACTTAACCAATGGTAAGCTACCAGAATTAGCCAGTTCAGGTACGCGAACAACTGCGACATCGACTTCCGTACTGATTCCAATTACTTCACCAATTAATTCGCGGGCATCTGCAGTCTTTACTCTAACCTCTCTTACTCCAGATACAACATGAGCATTCGTGATAAGATCACCATGCTCATTATATAAAAAAGCTGATCCTTGATCACCATTATCCGTCTCAATCATCACAACATATTTTTGTGTTTCAAAGATTATATCTTTAAGTGATTTTGTCTTCTCGCCTACTGCAATTAGAGGAGAACCATTCAACTGCCTCGGAATGTTTTCTTTCAACTCAATGTATGTAAGAAAACCTCCACCGAGCAGAAGGAGTACGCCGAGACTGATCAACATCGCCTTCCAGTTCATGCCCCATCCTCCTAAAACTTTTCATTCGCATCCTGATATACTCTTCGTCAATGAAAAGTCACATCGAAAGCATAAACCTAACTTTTCATTCGCATCCTGATATACTTCTCGTCAATGAAAAGTCATATCGGAAGCATAATATTACTCTAGACTCCATACTCCATCTGATATCGTTACATCAATTTCTTCTTCGTATTCCAAACCTTCTGGAAGTGTTACGGAGAAACTCATTCCTTCTCCTGAACCGATGTAGTCTGGTGTCACACTCATTGTACCATTACTAATTATTGAACCTGTAGAATCTACGATAGTATAATCAATCGTCACATCATATATCGAGCGAGTAGCCACATTTTTCATATAAGCAACTACAACAATATTACCAAGTTCATTCATTACTTTTTCGTGCTCAATTAATTCAATCGCCGCAGTCTGGTTAATATAATCCTCCGCAGCAGCTTCTTCCATTGCCTGCTGTATACGTTGTTCTTCAACTAGTTCGTATGCAGTCTGCTCTTGCTTAACTTTTTGCTTAAGATTAAGCAGTGTATCATCTGCACGCGACCACGCTAATGCGCTCTCAGTCGTCTTTAATGCAGCAGTAAACTTTTTCTTAGTTAACAAATCATTCACTTCCGCCGTAGCAGTCGTACGAATTCTATCTATAATTTGCTCTCTCAACGCCGCGGCTTCTTCACCAATCAATCCATTAACGACATTAAGCAAGTTACCAAGATCAGATATGGAGCCAAGTGTAGTTAGCTCATTCGTTAAACTAAGTATCGTATACTTCATATTTAACTCTTCTAATCTTTCCCGAAGCTTATCAAAGATCGGTTCCTTGTAGCCATTCAATTCCTGTCTAAAATCTTCTAGTTTTTTCGAAGCTTCTGATTCTGCTCCCCGATCAATAATCACTTCTAATTCTGTAGCAATACGTTCAATCTTAATCGCTACATAGACTAAATTTTGATCTTGTTGCAGTGGATTGAATTGAGGACGAATCGAAATAGCTTCCTCCAAATAAGTAATCGCCTCTTCATAATTGCCTGCAAGTGCAGAAAGCTTTGCATCAGATTGTAGCTCCAATACATATTCATTATGATCTAATTCAATTTTATAATAACGGAACAACGCCCCTGAAATAGC
>DXHF01000557.1 GCA_019113605.1 Candidatus Paenibacillus intestinavium | reverse complement strand
TCATTAATTTGTTAAATCCATTATCAAAAAGCCAAAATATCTGTTTGCTACTGGATTTTCATAGAGATAATAAGAAAAGACCAAAATCCCTTTTCGGACTTTGGCCTTCTTATATTTCATTGTTGTATGTGCGTTACTACTTTAGCATTCTGATTAATACCGTTATAGCTTCTGCTCTCGTTGCAGTCTCTTGTGGCATGAAAAGGTTATGCTCTCGTCCCGCGATAAAACCTAGCCTAACAGCTTCAGATACGGATGACTGCGCCCACTTGGGAATATCCGCTATATCGTTAAAATCAGCTAGCGTAGTATTTTCATCATGGTGACCATATGCCCTCATTAGCATTACGACCATCTCGGCTCGGTTGATCGCTCGATCTGGTCTAAATGTGTTATCCCCGTATCCTTCTAGAATACCAAGTTGAACCGCAGCAGCAATTTCATTCGTAGCCCAAGCTGGAATGTCCGCCTGATCCGTAAATATTAAGCTCGAGGCAGGGGCAGTCAAATTCAACGCTCGTGCTAGCAATACCGCAAATTGCAATCGCGTCACCTGCTCATTCGGTCTGAATGTGTCGTCCAAATAGCCGTTTGCAATACCTAGTTCGACTGCTTTTACGATGGACTCTTCCGCCCAGTGCCCGCCCGTATCCTTAAAGTTCAGCTGCACTGGTGTTGTTGGTGTTGATGTAGGTATTGGTGTTGGTGTAGGTATTGGTGTTGACGTTGGTGTAGGCACAGGATTACCACCACTACCTCCTCCGCCATTTACAACTTTACGTTTAACTGCTATTGTATACGACCTATTCACGCCAGAAGGCAGTGCCACTTCAATAAGAACATAGCTTCCTTCCGCGGCAATAGTTAGCGATGTGCTTGATTGCCCACTTACTACTGTCTGACGTTGCTGCCCGTCTACAATTATTGTGATGATAGAATCCTGCTCAATCGCAGTTGGGACAATCGTCAAGCTATTTATACCTGCTCCTACAGTCACCGAATAATGAGTAATATCTGTATTGAATTCTGGTGTTATGCTAGCTCCTGAGACTTGCAGTTCTAATTGACTAAGTCCTGCAGTTCCTTCATCAACTGAAGGCGGCGTCACTTGTGCTTTCGGACCGACATCTGCGACGGTTAACGGTCTCCTCGTCACAGCTATGCCAGCATTATATTCGTGAGCTCCTACATCAGCTGTCCCGTAACGGATTTGTCCGTCCATATCATCCGTTGGGATATAAGGTGTCTTCGCCCCATCGATAGCTGGACTATACGCCGACAAACGAATTAATCCATCTGCGCTACGAACGAGTTTTAGTGCTTTTTTCTCGAAACCTTGCGATAAATTATTATTGTTAGTAAGCCCGGCAATTCCCTCTACTAGATTCCCCGCGTAAACAGGACGTTCAATCGTTGGGGCATTTTGCACGGCATTTGTTTCATTAAATATAGTTCCGGCATTACTAAATACAAGATTATTATATATTTTCGTGCCAACTGGCTGATATGTTCTACCACCCAGACTAAAAGCAGTTGTCTGATTGCCAATATTCACGATTGTATTATTATAAATCTGAACATTATATTGCCGCCAATGTCCACGCAGTAGCTCAGTTCTTGCCTCTGTAGACAGACTATCTAGTACGGCTACTTGCTCTGGTGACCCCCAACGTACTGTTGGATTAGTGCTACCGTCAGCACCTCCATCATGGCTCCCTCCATCAAGTCGAATAACTCGGTCAGTTAGCCCTTCCATATAGTTATTATAAATCTTGTGGTCGCTGCCATAAATGCGGAAACCGCTTAAGCCTGGCATTTGACCGTCACCAATAATAAAATTACCATAGAAGCTGTTCCGATTTCCATGACGGGCAACAATTCCGCCGTATGAATTACGAATCGTATTATAACGGATGATATTATCACTGCTTTTGACCGAAATAACCTCATCCTCGCCATCCAAACCATCGAATAAGTTGTATTGAATCGTCACGAATCCGGACGACAGCGATAAACTGGATAACCCGAGACGTATTGCCTCCAATCCATTGCTTACGCGTGGCCCAATACCGTAAAAATGATTGTACTCAATAACATCATATTGCGATATATTTTGTCCTGAATGACCAGCACCATCATAGATTACCACCGCCCCGAAACCTTTCTTCGGACCAATTTCATTATAAGACAGTCGATTATGACTGCTTTCTCCTTCAACCCGAATATAATGACGATGAGTTCCGTTTGTTGTCATCAAAGATGGAGTGTCATACGGTGTTCCACCTGTATAGACCGTTCCATCCGGATCATAATTGCTTCCTAAGCGACAACTGTCAGCAATTCCAATTAGACACCATACCGTTCCGCCCTCCTGCGCAGCGAAGCTGTAAGGCTGTCCTGTTTCATCAAGTGCAAATACATTTCTTAGAACTGATACATTGCTAGAGCTATACAGCTGGACACCAGGATGTACACCAGCCAGTGAACGATGTGCTAATCCTCGATCAACCAACGTCTGATTGCCCGCTGCTGTCCCGATTCCATTATTGAAGATGAAATCCGACACTTCTATATAAGCAGAATCTTCAATGTGGAAATAGCTCTCACCTACAATAATGACTTCCCCTTGCTCAGCCGCAGTAATTTTAATTGGAGATGCAGCTGTCCCTTGCTTATTGAAAATGACGAATGGACCATTCTGTTCATAATTTCCGTTCTGAACCTCAATATGCGTTCCTGGAACGACTTGATCCAATGCCGTTTGCAGCTCTGCTGCCGAACTCACTTGAATTTTAGTCAGTTCTGGCGGTGGCAATGCACCCTCATCATCGTCACCGGCCTGCGGCGGTCCTACTGGTTCTTCAGGCTCTTCAATAATTGGAGATTCACCAATAAATAATTGAGCTTCCATGAGACTATTCCAATTCGCTGAGCTTCCGCTTGCATTATTTCCATAACCGACAAGTCGGTAATAACGCGCAGTCATAGGCTCTGAAAGTACAAACGTTTGAAGAATAGAATCCTCGATTGCTAAATTCCTACTGCTTCTCTTTGGTAGTACAACAACACTTTCTGCGAATGAAGCATCATTGGATGCCAGCATTTCAAAGCTAGATAACCGTTCCCTTGCATTCAAAAATGCTATGTTCATATAGGTTACCTTTTGTGGCTCCCCTAGATCGAATTCTAGCCATTGTCCATGACCTGAAGCCGACCAGCGGCTTTCATTGCTTGCTTCATCTTCGCCCCAAATACCATCAACAACATTAGCTGGAACAAAGTTCGTATCAGGCTGATAAGAGCTTGCGGTCACTGCTCCGCCGTTCAACTGGATTTGTCCATCTTCGCTAATTGGATACTTTCGTATGACATCCAACTGATAAGTATTCAACACCTCACTACCTCCATTATCCGTTAAATCAATGGTCAGCTTATTCACCCCCTGTAATAAAGCTACATTATTACCGTCTAGCAACGGTTCTTTATCCTTCTCATAATTAGTAAGATAGAGATTAGTCTGAGCATCTGTCTGTAATGCTATATTTACACTTTCAGTCGCTTGGGATACTACCGCCTCATAGCCATTAGTCGTATTCGGATCAAAAGCTTTATTTAACACTATTTGTTGTACGCCATCCGATACTTCCAACGAAGACAATTGAACAAGTGGCACCTGCTCTGCAAAAGTGAAATATGCACCATCGTTAAGGGTTGCATTCGCAGTATAATATAGCTCACCGTGAATTTCTGTCTCGCTTAACACGATCTCTGTCGGATTCGCGAATGCATTATCATCACTTATTAAAAGCACACCGCCTAGGGGTAGCATACTTCTTGGAATAGCGATATGCACTTCCCCAACTTGGCCCGTGTTCTGAGCTTTCCATGTTCGGGCCAGCTTCATGAATCCTGAGAAATAAGGAGTGGACGCTGTATCGATACCGTCGTCTCCCCAAATTAAATACTGATTATCTATCAAAGCCTGCGATGTACCGATTAATAGTTGCTTCTCAGAGTTCCCTACACTACTGCGGCTCTGCTGTTGATTGAGAGCTCCCAGTTCGTCGTAACCTAGACCAGCAACGTTATAACCATAATCCATATTCTCAGCGGCGTCCCAGACGGTCTGCGGCGATGGACCCGCACTTAAGTAATCTCCTGCTGCTAGTGTCAAGCCATACTTGATCGCCAAATATGTATCCACTTGACGTTTCTCAGTTTCACTAAGCGGATCAGTGAATACAATAAACTCTCCAAGTTTACCATTATATCCTGAGCCACCTGCTGGTGCAGAGCCTAATGACATAATCCCGTTTTCCTTACCTATAAACGGAAGACGAGCTGCTGTCGACTCTCCAACCGTCATTCCGTCACGGGAAACTGTCTGCGTTACTTCTTCTCCAGCTGTTGGATTTGCGTTGAAATGTAATCCCCAAACATTATAAGCTGACGGAAGGATTTCATTATGAGCTTGTAATCGCGGAGTCCCTGAAGCTTTCCCCGCATCCCAATAAACTGAGCCTTTTCCAGCTATTGAACCCGTTTTATGAGGGAGATGTGCTGAAAAACTCCCACTGGTCAGCTGGTGATCGAATATCATAGAATTATCAATGGCAGATATACCGCCGGCTAATGCAAATACACTTGCATTAGCCAATTCTTCATCAGATCCAAATATGCCATCTATATCCTGTAAAATACTCCCCCCAGAACGCACAAATTGTACAGTTGGTTGAAAATTAGTGCTTTTATTCATTTCTAAATATTTTGGCTTCGGACGGGTACTGATTTCTGTTATTGAACCATCATTAACAAACTTGTTTCCTTTCAAGCTGCTATCGCGCCACTCTGTAATACTTTCTCCATCCAACGTTACACTTCCCGAATCAGCCTTTAGCCATAGTCGTAATCCTGCCTCAATTCCACCAGGCGTTCCCGAGGTCGCTAGCGTATCTTCTTGTGGCATTAATTCGGAAGCGTCCACTTGAACTGCTCCTGGAAGTATCGGTGTGGCCCCTAAAGTCAACATTAGTGCCAATGCAATCTTAACTGTACTGAATACCGAGTAACTTCGTTTTTTTCCAAACTGACTTTTCAAATTCATCCCCCCATGTCTTGGTTTGATTTTCCTTAAGTCTTTTTTAAAAGCGCTTACAATTAAATTGAGTGCACTCCTATCTATTTATATAGCAAGTTTTAAGTGAGTTAAATCCTCAAGAACTGAAACCACTATTGAATATAGCAACTGAATAGTCACAATTTCTAAAAATAATCATTATTTTCGAAAGTATAACGCCATAATCGGTGCTAGGCTAGTGCTGACGAAGTAAAGCTAGAAGTAATCTTATTTTGCGTTGAATGGAGTCACTGGCGCGGTATAAAAAGTAGCACTACAGCTTGAGATACTTAGCTACATTTGGTATGTAATGTCGATTTTGGTACTACTTAGATTTCATACATTTAGAGCACCATGTTAAAGTGATCTAGTAACTTTTTTCGCTATTCCGTTATATTTGAGCTATCTAGCGTCTAATGATGATCATATTACGGTCGATCTAGCTACGAACAGTATTTGGATAATCTAAGTAATAACCATTATCACTTTAATCTCATCGATAACAGATATTAGAAGCACAAAAAAAGCCCATCAGAGAATATCTCCAATGAACCATAGTTAGTTAAGTTTGGTACCGGCGAGAGGACTCGAACCTCCACGGTCTCCCATTCGATTTTGAGTCGAACGCGTCTGCCATTCCGCCACGCCGGCGTAGTAAAAAGAGAAAATATGGCGCGCCCTAAGAGATTCGAACTCCTGGCCTTTTGATTCGTAGTCAAACGCTCTATCCAGCTGAGCTAAGGGCGCAAATATAATTATTCAAAATGGTGCGGAAGACCAGACTTGAACTGGTATGATAGTAACCTATCGCAGGATTTTAAGTCCTGTGCGTCTGCCGATTCCGCCACTCCCGCGAAACTAATGGAGGCGCCACCCAGATTTGAACTGGGGATAAAGCTTTTGCAGAGCTGTGCCTTACCACTTGGCTATGGCGCCAAATAAAAAAATGGAGCGGACGACGGGAATCGAACCCGCGACCCTCGCCTTGGCAAGGCGATGCTCTACCGCTGAGCCACGTCCGCAAATTAATGGCTGGGGATATAGGATTTGAACCTATGCGTGACGGAGTCAAAGTCCGTTGCCTTACCGCTTGGCTAATCCCCAACAATAATTAGATGAAATGGGCGACCGATGGGTCT
>DXHF01000556.1 GCA_019113605.1 Candidatus Paenibacillus intestinavium | reverse complement strand
CGCTTGTCACGCAAATTTCTTGCGGCGGTGCTTGGCGCAAACTCTAATTCTTCAATTATTGCGTTTATTTTTTTCTTCGTGGCCTCGGATACCCTCCCTGCTCCGTTCATTACATTGGAAACAGTAGCGACCGAAGTCCCAGCAATTCTAGCAACATCTTTTATCGTAATTTTAGTATCTTCCACTACGCTGCCTCCTATAATATATAAAACGTTTCATCATTAATAGATGGCTATAATCAAGGTTAATATCACTTAACCAAGTTGATTTTTCCCACATATGATAAAACGTTACATCACTATTACTAGAATAATAGACTAGGAGATTTATGTCAATAATATCCATGGTTTTTTATGTAAAAATTTATTTTCACTTATAATCTTACTTATAACTTTCCTATTAGACGCCGTTAACATGTTATGCAATAATGGCTTAAACGATTAAGTTGTTGCGACGATTATCTATATATCGTTGCGCTCCAGCATTGCACCTAAGTGCCTACTCTAATTACTAAAAAGCCGGAGCACAAAGCAGTTACTATGCTGCCTTGGCTCCAGCTCATCACAATTACCGAATGACAACCGAGCTATATGGTGGAACACTTAATCCATCAGTCCTCAGCTCTGCTGCTTCAGTACTACTCAACACAATATCGTTAAATGTTCCGTACTGGCTAGATGCTGAAAGTGTCGTTTGCTGACTTTCTCCTGACAAGTTGTGTACAACAAGCAAGCGATCATCCTTCGTTACGCGTAAATAAGCGCTAAGCTTACTATTGACAGTTTCCAGCTTGTACTCGACAATTGCACCATTTTGCAGGGCAGGCTCACTATTTCTCCAAGCTATAAGCTTGCGATAATGATTGTACAACGACTGCTCATCCAACTGCTGCACTTCAACCGAGATTACGCCAGCAGCATTATGACGTGAAGCTTGCCAAGACGTCTGTCCTTCACCACCAGTAGGATCGCTATACCACAGCATAGGCTCACGAATATATTCGTCGGGCTTAGCACCCAACATGCCAATTTCCTCTCCATAGTATAGGAATGGTGTGCCTGGTAGTGTTAATAATAAGGATGCGGCCATCCTAGCGTGATCAACATTGTCACCCAGTACAGTCATTACGCGATTTTGATCATGATTGCTTAGGAACGGCGCATCAATAAATTCATTATTCGATGACTGTCCATAAAATGTATGGGCACGCCCAAGTGAATATGCAAGATCAGGGTCCCGCTCATTGGCGGCAGCACTTATTAAGCGATCAGCCAGATCAAAGTTAAATGCGGAATCAAGTGCTTGGTCAAAGTAAGGTCCAATAACAGACATGGAATCCCACACTTCCCCAATGAGAAATGCATCAGAATTGACTTCATCCATGCCCAGTCTAAACTCTTGCCACCAGGTTTTGTTAGCAGCTTGAATGTCTGGTGTATTAATTGTTGACTTAAAGTCGCCGTAAATGTGCTTGGCAGCATCTAAGCGGAAGCCATCCAAACCTTTTTCCAGCCAAAACTGACCAATGCTAATAAATTCCTTGCGCAGCTCCGGCTCATCAAAATTAAAGTCAGGCATTCCGCCCCAAAACACGCCTAAATATTTGGAGCTACCATAATGATGCCATGGATTACCGCTACCAGCAGCGTTATCAGCTTGCGTCTGCTCGTCTGTCGGCACAAAATGATACCATTTGCGATACGGACTGTCTGGATTAGCAGCAGCATCCATAAACCATGGATGCTCGCTGCTTGAATGATTCACAACCAAATCCATAATCACTTTAATATGACGCTTGTGCGCTTCATCGAGCAACTTCGTGAAATCATCAATCGTACCGTAGTCAGCGTTAATATCGTAATAATCGGTCGTGTCGTAGCCATGATAGCTAGGTGAGCTATTGATCGGCATTAACCATATACCGCCGACTCCTAGCTCCTGCAAATAATCTAGCTTAGCAGTTACACCATTCAAGTCTCCGATGCCGTCACCATCACTATCATAGAAGGAACGAACAAAAATTTCATAATAGACCGTCCCTGGTTGCTCATCGACCTCAAAAGACCCCAAGACTTGGCTCATTTCATTTGTATCTATATTACTGATAGTTCCATTAGAATTGCTAATAGAATTTCTATTAGCGCTATCGCTAGCATTTCCGTTAGTATTTTCATTAGCATTGCCATTAGTACAGCCCGCCAGCAATGCTAAAGCTAGCAATCCGATGCCTATTAATTTAAGCTTGTTGTCTGTAAACTTTAGCATACCATTATCCTTTGGAAGCGCCTGAAGTTAAACCTTGCACTAAGAACTTCTGCAAGAACATAAACAACAGCGTAATTGGAATTGCAATGAGTACCGCACCCGCAGCAAACATCGTAAAGTTACTATTCTGGTACGATGCAACGAGATCCCACATTCCGACAGCCAGCGTCCAATTTTCTTTACTGCGTAGCACTAATCTAGCGAATATAAAGTCACCCCATACACCTGTAAATTGTGTAAGCGCGACATACGTAAGGATCGGACGAGATAGCGGCAGCATAATTTTCACAAAAACCTGCAAATGGCTTGCTCCATCAATTCGTGCAGCTTCATCTAGACTGCGTGGAATCGTATCGTAATAGCCTTTAACTACAAACCCACCGAGCACTGAGCCTGCTGAGTAAACGAGAATGAGCGCTGCATGGGTGTCAAGAAGATTCAATTGCAGCAATAGGATAAAAATCGCGATCATACTCATAAAGCCTGGGAACATTCCCAAAATAAGCATCGACGTTAGCATCGATTTACGAGAACGAAAACGGAAGCGAGATAATGCATACATACTGAGTGTAACAAGCGTCGTCGATAATATCATCGTTATGGTCGCAATCTTCAATGTGTTGAGATACCATCTGCCATAAGGAAAGCTCGGATTATTGAATAATTCCTTATAGTGAATTAACGTGAATTGTTCAGGAATAAACGTCGGGCTATAAAGCGAAGTTCCTGGGCGCAAAGACGACAGTATTACCCATAACGCTGGATAAATACAACAGATTGCAATTGTAATAAGTAGCAAATATTTCAAAACCAACAGGATATAGTTTGATTTTCGATTTGTCATTGTACCATATCCTCCTCTTTGAATGAGCGTGTACGGCGATAGCTCCAAATGGATAGTGATGCCACAATTAAGAAGATAATAATACCGATTGCTGAAGACATATTAAACTTACTATTATTCAACGTCAGCTTATACAGCCATGTTACGAGCAAATCAGTACTTCCTGCGTACTGATAATTGCCATTAACAGGATCACCGTTCGTCAAAAGGAAAATAACATTAAAATTATTAATATTTCCAGCGAACTGCATAATGAGAATCGGCGCAGTTGAGAACATAATAAACGGAAGTGTAATGATTTTGAATTTATGCCAGCCGGTAGCACCATCTACATCTGCTGCTTCATACAAATCTTTTGGTATAGCGGTCAACACACCAAGAATTAATACCATAGAAACAGGAATACCAACCCACATATTAACAAGAACTACCGTTACCTTTGCCCAGAATGGATCCGTCAGCCACGGTAGCTTACCTAAGCCAAAAAAGCTTAAATATTGGTTAATTGGACCGAAACTACCATTGAACAAGTTACGCATTACAAGTAATGAAATAAGCTGAGGAATTGCATAAGGAATAATGAAAAGTGTTCTCCAAAGCTTTTTAAAACGAATGCCTTTCGATTCAATGAGCAACGCTACAAGAATACCGCCAAAGTATGTTGTAACGGTTGCTAGAACTGCCCAAATGATTGTCCAAGTAAATACACCTACAAACGTTCTACTCCATGTTTTTAACATCAATAGGTCTTTAAACGTTTGAAATCCAACCCAATTTACAAGCGAAGCTGGAGGAATATGATCGGGTGATGAGTAGTTTGTAAATGCCAATAGGATCATGAAAATAATCGGCATGATCGTTAGAAATAGTACTCCGCTTACTGGAAGCGCCAATAGAAGAATTGGAAACTTTTTATCGGTTACGTAGCTCCATGTTTGCTTGAAGCTTGCGACAGCATTGCCCCCTTCTCTATGCTTGCCTGTAATATAAGCGTCGCGTACATTCATGACATAAACAATGATATATATAAATAGAGCAAACAGCGTAATTAATCCACCAATTAATAAGTAAATAGAATGATCGCCTTCAACCCGTTGTGATAACCCATTAATTTTCTCAAATGCTTGTGTTTTTTCACCTAATGTAATGATGCCCCAAAGCGCGTGACCAAGATTGGGTATTAAGTAAGTAAGCGCCACCACATTTATACCAATAAGTAGCAAACCCTTTGTTATTTGACGATTATATAGCTGTCCAAGCCCCATGCAAAGGACGGATAAAATCGCTGCAGCGTTACGATGACGATTCATTGCGCCCGGCTCCTTCCCGTACAAAACGTAATAAAACTTCCCAGTTCAATGCTCACAATCCGAATTGTAAATATCGGTTCACCCGCCGAACGTATTCGGTTCAACGGGTGAAAACTGAGCATAGCTGACTAGTTATTGTGCTCCATTATTTGCATCTTTAATTTGCTGAACTGCATTATCTAGCACAGTTTTTGCATCTGCACCATTATTCCAAACTTCTGAGAATGCTGCAGCAATCGGAGACCACACATTACCCATTTCAGGAATTGCAGGCATTGGCGTTGATTGCTCGAACTGCTCAAGGAAGCCTTTTACAATTTCATCGCCTGAGATTGCAGGATCATTAGCTGCTTCTTTGTTTGCAGGAAGCGCGCCAGTAATTTCAAAGTCTTTCAATTGTGCTTCTTTTGTTGATGTAAAGTGTGCAAACAAACGAGCTGCTTGCGGATATTTTGTAAAGGAGTTGACATACCAAGCTTTAATGCCAGAGAACGAAGATGCCGGTTGTCCATTAATGTCAGGAAGTTTAGCTACACCGAAGTTGATGCCGGAAGCTCTGTAATCGCCAATTGTCCAAGGACCGTTAATGTCCATTGCCAATGTACCACCAGTGAAGAATCCTTTTTTAATATCATAAGTCAAGTCGCCAGAGTTCATAGGCAAAAGTTTATCTTTCAATGAACCATAATAAGCCATACCTTCAATAGCGCCAGCAGTATTTAGTCCGATATCGTCTTTGTTTTGACCGTTATCTCCATATACATAACCGCCAGTAGAAACGAATGGATAGTTGAAATAGAAATTGCCTACTTCCCACATAAGTGTATATTTATTTTTAGCAGGATCATTGAATGTGCTAGCAAATTCCACGATTTGTTCAAATGTAGTTGGAACTTCGGAAACTAAGTCTTTGTTATAAAACAAAGCATACGTTTCAACGGAACGCGGATAGCCATATAAAGTACCACCATACGTTACAGCATTAACAGCAATTTCTGAGTTAGCTCCTTTGGATTCTTCTTCATAGAAATCATTCGGCAATACTAAACCTGCTTGAACTGCCTTACCAAGATTATCATGCGGGAATAGCACAACGTCTGCGCCTAATCCAGCAGGACCATCAGAAATTAGCTTATTAACTTGATCCCCTGCGCCAACTTCCTCAAATTTGACAGGTACACCATATTTCTCTGTAAATTCTTTTGCGATCGCTTCAACGAATGGTCGCTCCTCGATACTTTCCCATACAAGTAATGTCGCTCCTTCTTCTGGAGTCAATTCTGCAGTTTCATCAGGAGCATTATTTGCTGGGTCTTCAGCTGGTGCATTATTAGTTGTAGCTGGTGGAGCAGTTGGCGTATTAGCCGGAGTATTACCTCCATTGTTACCACATGCAGTGACAAGTAACATAACTCCCAATAAACATAATGTAAGCATTTTTTTCATTTTTCTAGATCCCCTTCCATTTTTTGAACTTAATAACAAATAAAACACTTACTACTCGACATTGCACTCCTTTATTGAGCTATAAAAGTCACTAATTCCTCATTAGCTTTTATATATACCCAACTTGTGCAAACGTTTGTACAACCTGTGTCGGAAAATTGACAAAACGAGTCAACTTCCCATTAAATTTCGATTGCACACTCTTTTCGTCTAGATGTAAGCGTTTTATAATGTAAATTCAATATACTACATATTCCACTTTTGTTAAAACGATTGCACAGATTGTTTCTCCGTATTTTCACCTATTTATCTCAATGTATCTACTATTTCCTCTTGTTTTCTAACTATTTCATTAGTTGTGTAAATTATGGCAACAATGTACATTAATTAAGAGTCATCTAAATATTGCATTAGATAGCACTTAAAGTTATAGTTAATTATTAAGACGGTTTATTTAGGAAGGATCGAGATCATGGTCACAATAAAAGATATAGCAAAAGTAGCTGGTGTCTCTCCATCTACGGTTTCGCGAGTCATTTCCAACCATACTAGAATAAGTAAAGCTACAACTATTAAGGTTAAAGCAATTATGGAAGAAATGGGCTATCACCCAAATGTTATGGCCAAAAGCCTCGTCTCAAAAACAACTCGCACTTTAGCGATTGTACTGCCACGGCCTGCAGAGGAATTATTTCAGGATTTCTTCTTTGGAGAATTGCTTAGAGGTATATTAGCACATTCAACTCGTGCTGGTTATGATATGTTACTATCATCAGCTACTTCACCCTCTGATGAAAGCGATACCATTGCAAGACTTGTATTAGGTGGACGTGTTGATGGTGTTATTTTGCTTTCGTCTAGACAAAACGATCAGCTTGTTTCCATGCTAGCTAAGCATGATTTTCCTACTGTGTTAATCGGACGCACGGAGGGACATGATAATATTATTACTGTCGATACCGACAATGTGCTAGCTTCGTTTGATGCAACGACTCATCTCATTAACCAGGGTCATGAGAAAATAGGCTTTATTATTGGCATACCTAATCTTACTGTTTCTGTGGATCGACTTGCCGGATATCATAAAGCGATGGAAGAAGCAGGTTTATCAGTAAATCCAGAATGGATCGTTGATGCTGAGTTTCTACAGCAAAGTGGATTCCGAGCCATGTCTTTCGTGATGGATATTGCTGATCGCCCTACTGCATTAGTTGTAATTGATGATGTCACTGCTTTAGGCGTCCTACGCGGATTAAAAGAATTAGACTATC
>DXHF01000555.1 GCA_019113605.1 Candidatus Paenibacillus intestinavium | reverse complement strand
TGTATCGGAAGTTATTGCAACCTATGTCTATAAAATTGGGATTGTTTCTAATCAATTTAGCTATGCGTCTGCGATCGGGTTATTCAATACACTTATTAACTTTGCTTTCCTAATTAGTATGAATGCGATATCGAAGAAAGTATCCGATACAAGCTTGTACTAATCAATCGTACAACAACGTATTCGTGAAAGGAGATTAGCGATGACCATCAAATCAAAATCTATCGGTGAGCTATGCTTTACGTTTTGCTTAGCCATTCTCTGTATTGTTATTTTCTTACTTATTGCCTATCCACTATATTTCATCATTATTGCATCTATTAGTGATTCCGTACTAGTCTCCACTGGTAAAGTAATATTGTTCCCTAAGGGGGTAAGTTTCTTCGGCTATAACGAAATTTTCCAGGATGCTCGAATTTGGGTTGGGTATCGCAATACGATTATTTATACCGTTGCAGGAACAGCTGTTAATCTACTTGTTACACTACCGGCTGCCTATGTCCTTTCTCGTAAAGAATTCAAGGCTGGCAAAATTATTATGTTCGCCTTCGTGTTTACAATGTTTTTCAATGGTGGATTAATTCCAACGTATTTGTTAATGAAGGATCTCAATATTATTAATACGATGTGGGTATTTATTTTACCGTTTTGCGTCAATGTATTCTATCTAATTATTGCTCGTACATTTTTTGAAAACTCATTGCCGAAGGAAGTATACGAGGCGGCTGCAATGGATGGTTGCTCACATTTCACCTATTTTCTTAAAGTGGCATTACCACTATCCAAAGCGCTCATTTCTGTCATCGGACTGTATTATTTAGTAGGTCATTGGAACAATTTCTTTACTGGACTCATCTACATTCGCAGCAATGAGCTACAGCCGCTGCAAATTGTGTTACGCGATATTTTGTTATCTAACCAAGTATTCTCAGGTGGGGCCGGATCAGGTGGCGGTGTAGGTGGTTATGCGCAGCGTTATGCCGATCAGATTAAGTACGGAGTTATTATTATCTCAACATTACCGATTCTTACGGTGTATCCTTTCATTCAAAAATATTTTGATAAAGGTGTTATGATTGGTTCGGTTAAAGGCTGATGTATTCTAGGGGGTGTCTCGAAGGTCATGTGAAAATGACTTTAGGTTCATCCCTTTTGTCTGTTATAACACCGTTAGCCATACCGCACAATTGGTACTGACCTTTTCCGTTGCTTTATTATGCTATAATAATAGCTATTGAATTAGATTGAACAAGTGTCATTATTCAGCATGATAAAGGACAGGGTGATTATGCAGCAAAATTCTTTAAAAGTAACATTTTTCGCTTCGCTACAATGGATGTTTTTTATTTTTGCGAATATCGTTGTCGTCCCGATTTCAATCGGTCTAGCATTTGATCTACCTACATATGAAGTTGTAACCATTTTACGAAGTTCGTTAATTATTACAGGTATTGCTTGTATACTACAGGCACTTATCGGTCATAAGTATCCACTATTGGAAGGACACTCTGGCGTGATGTGGGCATTAATGTTGAATTTAGGTGCTTCTGCACCAACGCTCGGACTTAGCCTAATAGATATTGGTGGCGGTGTTGCTACAGGAATGCTATTAGCAGGCGCTGTCGTTATTTTACTCGCTGCATGCGGGGCCACTCCGATTATCCAAAAAATATTTAGCCCAATGGTTATGAATGTATTTCTAATGCTGCTCACATTCCAGCTTGCCTTTATCTTCTTCAAAGGGATGTTGAAAATTAATGATGATGGCACGCTAAACATGGCGATTACCATCTTTTCCGTTATCGTTGCTATATTTGTAGCTATTTTGAAAATTAAAGGAAATGCAATTATCGGAAACTTCTCATTATTAATCGGTATTATTGTTGGTTGGATATTGTATGCACTAATCTTCCCAGCCGAGAGCTTACTATCTGCTGCTGATGGGGCGCAATCTTCATTTCGCTTCTTCCCATTAGGTAAGCCCAATTTGCAATATGGCATCATATTCATTACGTTCCTTGGCTGTATTCTCAATATGAGCAATACCTTTGCTTCGATCAATGCTGTTTCTAAATTAAATAATAGTTCACCGAAGCCTAAGCAATATCGTAATTCTCTATTCTTAACAGGAGTCTATAGCGTCGTTGCATCACTGTTCGGCTTAGTATCGTATGCTCCATTCGCCTCATCGGTAGGCTTCTTGGAAAGCACGCAAATTTACGATAAGAAACCATTTCTAATTGGCGGGGCCATTATAACTATTCTTGGAATTATTCCGTCACTAGGACTGATGCTCGCAACCATTCCAATTACAGTTGGAAACGCCGTCCTATTCGTTGCATATTTGCAACTATTAGGCACAACATTAAAAGGTTTTCAAGGCCATAGCTTCAACTCTATTTCTATTCACCGTATTGCGATACCGATTTTAGTTGGAGTAAGTTTGCTAGCAACAGATGCCACGATATTCGCTAACTTCCCTTCACTCGTTCAGCCGTTATTGAGTAATGGTTTTATTGTTGGGGTGTTGCTATCGATACTATTAGAAACGACAGTAAAGTGGGATAAGAAGCTCAAATCATCCACCAGTGATCACGGTGGATAGCTACGTAGAATAATCTGCTGCGAAGATGGCCCCCATCGAAAGCCTGTGTGTGCTCGTGTACCAATAACGTACACTGTGCTACTCGTTTCCGCTGTGGGTCATCTTCTTGATGCTGACAAGCGAATATTTTGAACCTTTATTGGAAGGGTAGTTCAAAATATCCACTTGTGATCATGATGGGTATGCTGACGAAGCTTATTCGACGGCGAGTATGCGCTCATTGACAATAGCCATCGCAGAATGCGATGGCTATTGTAATGTTTGAAATGATAGAATGAAAAAGCTTATTTTACATAGCTTTCGAAAATTTCAAGTACTTTCTTTTGATCGTGTGAGATGGAATAGAGCACATATTTACCATGACGCACGATTTGATAGTTCTTTGCGTTTTCATATTGATCCTGTAAATATTTTTCAAATGTAGCTTGAACATCTTCAGCACGCTTCGTTAATGCAGTTTTCACTGTATCGTAGTCAGATTCATTTTTCAGCTTAATAATGGCAAGATCAGCTGCTTTCACATTCATCATTGCCACTTGGAATATACCGTCTTCAACATATTTATCGCTATCCAGATAGAATACGTCAGAGATCATTTCACCTGATACATTCATCATGGAAGCAAATTGTACATCATTTATAATTTGTTCACTGATATCATCTAGATTAACACTAGTAGATTGTTCTGGCTTAGCTGTCGGTTTAGGCGTTGCCACTGGTTTTTCAGTAGGCTTAGCTGTCGGTTTAGGTGTTGCCACTGGTTTTTCAGTAGGTTTAGCTGTCGGTTTAGGCGTTGCTGCTGGTTTTTCAGTAGGCTTAGCTGTCGGCTTAGGCGTTGCTACTGGTTGTTCAGTAGGCTTAGCTGTTGGTTTTAATGTTGCCACTGGCTTCGTCGTAGCTTCAGGAAGTGCTGATGTACTTGGCTTTTCTGTCACTTCTAGTTCCGGTGTTGTTGTCGGCTCTGGTGAAGCTGGAAGTTCGTCTTCTGTATTGACTTCTTCGTCAGGATTAATATCTGAACTGTCACCTATTTCGTTGCCTTCAATTGTTACGTTTTCAGGTGTCGTCGTTGGAACTGAAACTGAATTGTTAGCATTGCCCCCACAACCACTTAATACAATAGTCAGAGCGATAAGTAGCGTAGCTGTAGATTTCCATAGATGTTGTTTCTGTTTCATGTGTAGTAG
>DXHF01000554.1 GCA_019113605.1 Candidatus Paenibacillus intestinavium | reverse complement strand
TACACATTAAAGTGACGAGCAAGGAAGAACCACCATAGCTAATAAATGGTAATGTAACCCCAGTAAGTGGAATTGCCCCAGTTACTCCACCGATATGAATAAATGCTTGGAAAGCAAGTAATGATACGATGCCAACGCCAGTAACCATTCCGAATGTATTAGGGCAGCGAACGGCTACAATTAATCCTCTCCAAATAAATACAAGATAGAATAGAATAAATAGAGCAGCACCTATAAAACCTAATTCCTCTGCAATAATAGAAAAAATGAAGTCGTTATAGGCAAACTTCAAGTAATGGAGTTTTTGTACGCTTTCACCGAATCCAGCCCCTGCAATTCCACCATGCCCTAAAGCTTGAAGGGAAGAGATAAGCTGAAATGAATCACCTTGTGCATATGCAAGTGGATCTTTGTAAGAGGTGAAGCGTGCAATCCGATATTCCCAGCGTTTAGGACTGATTGCATACGAGATTAGAACAATAGGCGCTAGAACAGCAACTCCACTAACTGCAGTAAAGAAAAGTTGTTTTAAGTTCGCACCACCTGCCCAAATCATCATAGCAGCACAGCTGACGATAATAATAACTCCGCCTAAGTCGGGTTGCATCATAATAAGAAAAGAGACCAATGCAATTATAACAAGTACGGGCACTAATCCACGCTTGAAAGAACGGAACTTTTCGCCCTTTTTTGCAATAAGCGTACCAAGATAGAGAATAAGTGCGAGTTTGGCAAATTCCGTTGGCTGTATTCCAAAACCGCCCAAATATAACCAGCTTTTTGCGCCATTTACTTCTTCGCTTATAAGTGGAACAATAGCAAGCATTATAATTACGGGTATGAAGAACAAAATTTGTAGCTTCCCGATTTTACGAAATGGAATATTCATTAAGAAAAACATTATGAATATTCCTAAGCAAGCAAAAATAAGCTGGCGTTTAGTGAAATAGAGTGCATCGTTGTCATATTTGGGAGCGACGACAGCAATCCCTGAGCTCGCGCTAAACACCATAACTAGTCCAAATCCGACTAGAATTAAGGTCATAATAAGAAGTAGAAAATCTGGTCTACCCTTGCTGTTTTTTTGCGGAGCTTTCATAATAATTACCTCATTATTAGCTTAGTGATGCTTTCAATTGACTAAGACCTTTATCGGCAAGAGTAAGCACGTTTTTCGGAATCGGAGACTCATAATCAAGACCATGTGGGAATGTACCTCGTCCGATATATACAGCCTCAATGTTAAGTATAGCATGCGGATTTTCTAATTTTCCTTCGATTGCACGAGTGTTTACGCGCACGTAGTAATCTGCTGCAGTTTCTTTGTCAGAAATTTTCAAATCGTATGTAGCACGAGTGTACTCCCACTGCCATCGTACAAATCCAATTTTCTCAGCAGCTTCATCTAAATACCCTAGTTCGCTAGTTAGTCCAATAAGACCGGAGTTTTCGATAATCATATAATTTCCTCCTACAAATTTTTCAAAATATTTCGATGCAAATTCCCACAATGGAGAAAGAGCAAAGTTAGATTGGTGTTGAATAGTTTCCTTCATTATAAAGCACTGTTGTTATCTTTCATAATGATAGTATGTTTCTAGTTCTAGTGCAAGTATTACTGATAGACAAAAAGCAACAGATGCCGACTTCTACACTGGATTATTTATAATAACTCAAGTTTCAGTGGACGTTGCGAACTGAAACGGTTATCCTAAAATGCTGTTTTCTGTTACACTGTATGATAAGATATTTGACAGTTACACGCAGTAAATTCAGGAGGTACACCATGAACATAATTACACATTTAGAGCCACATATTGAATATATATATGAAAAATTAGTGTACTGGCGTCGTTATCTTCATGAAAATCCGGAGCTTTCATTTCAAGAGTCGAAAACTTCCGGATGGATACAACAACAGCTTGAAGAGATAGGTTGTCAAGTTAAGAGATGCTTGCATAGTAATGGACTAATTGTATCGATTGTCGGCGCTCACAACGGTCCGGTAATCGCTCTCCGTGCTGATATGGATGGTTTACCTATTCAAGATGAGAAATCAGTGGCTTACGCTTCAAAAGTCGCTAATGTCATGCATGCGTGCGGTCATGATGGTCATACGGCAACTTTACTAGCTATTGCTGAATTTTATATCAATCATAAGGATGAATTAAAGGGTGAACGAAGATTACTATTCCAGCCCGCTGAAGAGGTTGCCCCAGGCGGAGCAGCACCAATGATTGCCGAAGGTGCATTGCAGGGGGTAGATGTTATATATGGAGTGCATCTGTGGACTCCGCTACCGTATGGTAAAGTATCTACTCGGGCAGGCAATTTCATGAGTGCAGTCGATGATTTCCACATCGAGATTCAAGGGCTTGGCGGTCATGGTGGTATGCCGCATGACACTATAGATACCATTGTAGTCGGATCGCAATTTATTCAATCATTACAAACGATTGTTAGCCGTAATGTCAATCCGATGAATGCTGCGGTTGTAACGGTCGGTTCTTTTCAAGCGGGTCATGCCAACAATATTATTGCAGAGCGATGTGTCATTAAAGGAACCGTCCGAACATTTGATGAGCAGACGAGAGTGCTCATTCAAGAAAAACTAGAAAATATATTGACGACGACATGTCAAATGTATGGCGCAACAAGTCTTTACAGCCTCAAAAAAGGGTATCCATCTGTCATTAATGATGAGCAGGAAGCGCAGCGTGTGTTGTCTGTTGCAAGGGATGTGGTGGGAGTAGATGATGTTATTGTTGCCGAGCCAATTATGATTGCCGAGGATTTCTCTTATTACTTGCAAGAAGTACCTGGCTGCTTTATGTTTATCGGGGCTGGGAATGAAGAGTGTC
>DXHF01000553.1 GCA_019113605.1 Candidatus Paenibacillus intestinavium | reverse complement strand
TATTGAACTTAGGTTTTTTTGTTTCCAATACATCACACCTTTAAGAACATTTTACTTGTGAAATTTACTTATAATTGTAATTGGCAGAAGACTAAGGGTTTTATGCCTTTTCAAGAATTTCTCATAACAACTTATTTACGAACTAAAATATCTACCTGTTTACACTATAGATCTGAAGCATCTAACTTGTTACTTCCTAGAAATTCCCACACCATATTCGTACTTGAGCAGTTCTTTACATTTTGAAAATTATTACTTCTTTTGTTTAAGTTTAACAAACTTCACCGGGAATACAATGGAAATTAACCACGAGAGACAAGTCAGTCTTGCTTTATTCTGGACCTTTGCAGTTTCCCACCCAATACCCAAGCGGAGAGAACTAATTGCTAGTGGAAAAGCGATAGCGGTCGTTTTTGTCCTCGGATTTATACCACTATTCCCATATAATAAATCCGAGGACAACGGCGATTGAAACAGCAATTGGTTCTCGCAGCGATCTCGGAGTGCTTCAACAAAAAAACCACCTTAACAACCTCGAGAACTAGCTTCAATCTCGAAATTATTACAGTGGCTTCATAACATTATA
Source organism: Candidatus Paenibacillus intestinavium (assembly GCA_019113605.1). Taxonomy (GTDB): domain Bacteria; phylum Bacillota; class Bacilli; order Paenibacillales; family Paenibacillaceae; genus Pristimantibacillus; species Pristimantibacillus intestinavium. The sequence continues at coordinate 5,941 of DXHF01000553.1, read as the reverse complement.
TTAAAGTTATTTCGCAGCATTCAACTGAACAGGTGATTGCCCTTTAAATGGTTCTTTCCCTACTAAAACTAAGCCAATCGCTCTAATCATCGCAGGTCGATTTTCATAGGCACATATATACGTGTCTTCTCCAGACAATAGTTCAATATCATATGGATTACGCAATGAAATAAAGATCAGATGCTCCAGTTTAAGTGCTTTTAGCTTTTGAATTAATTTTTGTTGACCTTCTGAGAAGGTAGCATTGTATAAACCCATTACAATCTGTTGAGCTGGCTGAACAATCAACTTCTCGATAATGACAGCAATCTCTTCATCGGTAGGTGAAATTCCGATAACAACCTCTTCCACTGATACTGCCAGTTCCTTCAATTGCTTCCCTAACGTAAGCTCCTGCTCAATAGCTTCATCCACTTGAGTAGATTCCCTTACTTCAGGCCAAATAACTAGCGTCTGCTGATCATTGGCTAATGGAAGATGGTTCTGCTGATCTTGTACTAATGTTACAGCATCTAGCATCATTTGATCGCAAATCAATTGGGATTTCGGATCACTAATTCTAATCCATTTACTTTGCGCCTGTAGCACTCTTTGCTGTTGTAAAGCTTTCAATTTCAAGATTCGTTCAACGGATTGATTCAATCGCTCTTCGCTAATCTCACCTGATTCAATAGCGGCTTCCAAAGCATCGAATGCAGCTAGTTGACGTTCAAGGCGGTGACTGACTAAGATTAGATCAGCACCTGCTTTGAATGCTTCAACTGCCCCCGCTCCTACGCCCACACCTTGCGAAATTGCATTCATTTCCAAACAATCCGTCACGATTACACCATTAAACGCCAACTTTTCACGTAATAATTCAGTAAGTACATGATACGATAATGTCGCTGGCTTACCACTTGGCTCTAGCGCCGGAAACTGTACATGCGCTGTCATAATCATATCAACATTAGCATTAATCGCTGCTTTGAAAGGAACTAATTCAATCGCATGAATCCGTTCCAAATTATGAGCTACAGATGGTAATTCATAATGCGAATCTGCTGTTGTATCACCATGTCCCGGGAAATGCTTCGCACATGCTGAAACTCCCATGTCCTGATAACCATTGATCATTTGCGTACCAAATAGCGCAACGAGCTCTGCATTTTCACCGAAAGATCGGATACCAATTACCGGATTTTGTGCATTATTATTAACATCAAGAACGGGTGCAAAATTTACCGTGATCCCTAATTGAGCCATTTCCATCCCAGAAATCGCCCCTGCATCATAAGCATGTGTCGCATTTCCTGTTGCACCTATCGTCATTTGCCCTGGCATTACCGTAATATCCTGATCAATCCGTGCCACCATTCCACCTTCTTGATCGATCGCGATTGATAATGGAATTGAACTGTATTGAGAAGATAACTGCTGTAAATCATCGCATAGTTGTTTGATTTGTGTAGTTTTTCCTACATTACGACGGAAATAAATAATACTACCAATATGGTAATCACGGAATAATCTTTCAACATGAGATGGTATCGTACGTCCTTCAAAGCCAACCATGAGCAGTTGACCAATCTTTTGCTTCACTGTTAATTGAGAAATATCTACTACCATATTAACTAGCCCCATTTCAGATTGTTTTTTGCTCGCGATATTCAGAAGGCAACACGCCGACTCGTTTTTGGAACACTTTATTAAAGTATCTACGTTCATTGTAACCAACCGTTTTTGCGATATCTGAGATACTTTTCTTTGTCATTGTCAGCATAGATTTTGCACGTTCAACTCGTGCATTGGTAACGTATTCAATAAATGTAACACCGTAAAACTGTTTGAATAATGTACTAAAATAACTAAGACTTATATTCAAATAATTCGCTACTTCTTCAGCTGCCAAATCTGATGACAGTTGAGATTCAATGTATTCTGCTGCTACATGGATAGAAACTTGTGGGCGCTTATATTGATGCTGCTGGAAAGCTTCATCAACCATCTTAGCGACCAACTCGACTAACTCTTTAACTTTGCGAGTTTCCTTTAACTGACTCCAAATTTCTTTCTCATGCTGCAGGCTTACTGCATCATAACGACGCAACTCCTTAATCATATATACGGTGATCGAGTTGGCTAACTTCTCAACCTGCTGAAGTGATTGCTCTGATAATAATTTAAGCTGGCCAATCATTTCTTCTAAGCATTGATTAGCCAAATTCCGATCCCACTGTTTAATTGCTGCTACTAACTTTTCAGTTGGAATCCATACCTCTTGCACATCGCCAATTGGATTAGGCTTGGCGTCACGCACCATCATGCACGGCTGATTCGCAAAAGATATTTCTTTGTTGATCAATTGCCATGTTTGATGAATTTGCTTAGCCTCAATGACTGTTTCGAATGTGCCGATAACGTAGTTTCTCTCACCAGCCGTAACTAGATTATCATAGCAGAACTGCATGACATCAATTGCTTGATGCTCCTCTAGTCCCTCCAAATCACCGACGAGCATAAGCCCCCAAAACCCAATTTCAACTTGAAACATATAGCAAATAACTTTACGATTATAATTTCCATCCATATAATTAGCGATTTGTTCGCATAGCTCATCAATATGAGTAAGATCTCTACTATGGTTTTTACATTCCAATACCATTAAGGAAAACCGTTGTTCTTCAAGTCCAAATCTAGCATTCCATTCCTCTAAATGAGAAGCATCATAAAAACCATTAATTAAATCCAATAACACTTTCTCATAAGCGATATCTTTGACTCGATGCTGTTCATCATCTTGTTGCTGGTGCTGTAATACCGATTGACGAATTTTTGTTATCACCTGCACAAATAATTGTTTCAATGCATCATAGTCAATTGGTTTCAATACATAGTCAATAACACGGTATCTAAGCACAGAACGAGCATATTCAAACTCTTGATAACCGGTTAACATAATAACTTCGGTCTCTTCATCAAATGTACGAAGTTTTTGTAAAAATTCAATACCATCCATCACTGGCATACGTATATCACAAAAGATAAGATGAGGGCTATGTTCATGAACCATCTCTAAAGCCTGCACGCCATTTTTCGCAAAGCCGACAATTTCAACGTCATACTCTTTCCAGGGTAACACCATTTCTAAATTGCGCAAAATGTTGATTTCATCATCAATTAATAGAGCCTTTAATCTCATATTCCCCCACCTTTCATTTTGGAATTGTCATTTGAATAATTGTACCATGACCTGGCATACTGCAAATCATAAGACCATATGGCTCTCCGAATCGAATACGGATGCGATCTGCTACATTACTAACCCCTATGCCTCTACGTTCTCCTAGCTGTGGTATGTTTACAAAAGCGCTCACGTCGCTCGACATATAGTGAATTTTGCCCAATTGTTCCGCAGTAATTCCATGTCCATTATCCTGAACTCTAAAATAAAGATGATCTTCACTATCGCTAATCTCAATTCGTATAGAGCCTAAATATTCAATACCTTCAAAACCATGTTGAATACAATTCTCAACTAATGGCTGCAAAGATAGCTTCAGCGTCATGTAATGAAGTAGTCTTTCTTCAATAACAATGTCATATTCGAACAAATCCTCAAACCGATAGCTTTGAATATCCAAATAGCTTCTAACATGCGCAAGCTCTTGCTCAATCGTAATCTCTTCCTGCTGCTGAATACTAATCCGCAAAATATTTCCTAGCTTGGTAACCATTTGACTTACTTTTTTACCTTGATTTTGAATCGCTAATATATTGATCGATTCTAGCGTGTTAAATAGGAAGTGAGGCTTAATTTGTGCTTGTAGTGCGGCCATTTCGGCTGCTCGCTTACGTTCATGCTGTTCTTTAACCTCTTCAATTAACTCATCCAAACGATAAAGTAATCGATTAAATCCTCGAGTTAATAATCCGATCTCATCATTGCCGCGAACCTCCACACGTGCGTATAGATTACCGCGCTCAACTTCTCTCATTACTTGAACGGTTTCAACTATAGCTTTTGAAATTCTTTGAATAAAGATCAAAATGAATAGACAAGCGAATATCATACAGATCCCGATTGCAAGCGCAATAATTATCCCAATCCATTTAAACTCGCCGCCAATAATACTCCAAGGTGTTACTGCGACAAGTCGCCAATTTTCAGAGCTGCCGAAATGAATAGCTGAAACGACAGAATCAACACCACGAAACTCAGTCCGCTCACTATCATAGCCCTTACCCCAATCTTGAGTAGGCATCAATTCATCTAGCCATTGTTGTTCCAACTCTCTATTACTATCATACAGAATAAGTCCGTCCTCATTGACAATCATATAGTTAGTATATTCCTCTTTGTAGCGAAAATAACGAAATATTGATTCCAAATCAGAATTATGAATCTGAACAAGTAATATCCCTTTGTTCGCCAAAGTATCGATATCTTTCACGACACGTGCAAGGGTGAACACTTGCTCATCTCCTGTCAGCTCTGTATGCTCATAAGGTCCAATCCATAATGGAAGCCCGTCACGCGCAATAACTTTTTGATATATTTCTAGCTCCTTGAAAGTCTCGAAAGGAAGCGGTGCAAAGCTATCTTTTGAAAACAACTTATGAACATTTTCTTGCTGTAGCGTATACATAAAAGCATATCTAACCGAAGGATGATTGACGAGCAGCTCCCGAAAGTTTTTTTGCACTTCATTTAATTCTAAATAATTAATTTCGCCTATTTCCGCATTTTGCCAATTAAGCAGTGCTTCTTGAATTGCATCACTAGCAATGGTGCTATCGGTAACTTTATTCATCTCGTTAAATACCTGCTCCACATTACGAAGAAGGGCACGAAGTGTTAACTCTGTTTGATCAGAATAACGATTCTCCGTCATATTTGCGATAATCTGATAGGCAATTGTGCCAAGGACGAGTAAAGGTACAATAATTAAGCATACAAAAGCTGTGAACAGTTTCCGTTGAAGCGACATGCATATTCACAATCCCTTCATTACCCCTTCACAGCACCTGCAGAAACCCCTTCTATAATCTTCTCTTGTAGGAATGCGTAGAGAATTAGAACAGGTGTTACACTAAATACAATTCCTGTACAAATTAATGCATAATTCGTTTGGAATGAATCACGGAATCCAACCATACCTGTTGGCAATGTTTTCAACGCATCTTTACTAATAAAGAAGTTTGCCAATAAATACTCATTCCATGAGCCAAGGAAATTCACAATAAATACAGTAACTAATGCAGGTAATGTAAGTGGTAATATTATTTTATAAAATAGTTTGAACGCACCGAGACCATCGACTATTGCTGCTTCTTCAAGCTCATTAGGAATAGATTTCATAAATGCTGCAATCAACAAGACGCTGACTGGCAGTGCTCCCGCTGTATATGGTAAAAACAACGCCCAATGTGTATTCAAAATCCCCATCTTCATTACTAGAAGATATTGAGCTATAAATAAAACGTTACCAGGTATTAACATTCCAATCAATACAAATTGATATATTATTTTACTTACTTTCAAATATCTCATTCGTACTAATGCGTAAGCTGTAGCAGCTGAAAGTAATACTCCAGTTATTGCGGAAGTCGTTGCTAAGTATGCGCTATTAAAGAAATAAACACTAATTTTAGCTTTTACCCAAGCATCTACATAGTTTTGGAAATAAAGTGAAGATGGAAATCCAAATGGATTCGCGGCAATCTCTAGATTGCTTTCTTTCAAAGATGAGAACAAAACAAAGATGAACGGAAATAATATTACAGCGACATAAATAAGAAGTAGAACATGGGGTGATGCCTTTTTAACTGTTTTCATTGTTTTATTCTCACTCCTTAGTTTTTCCAAATGTTAGTTGGTAAATTGCAGTTAGTACAAGCGCAAACGCAAAAATAATTAGTGAAATTGCAGTTCCCAAACCATAACTTGGATTTACCCCCA
>DXHF01000552.1 GCA_019113605.1 Candidatus Paenibacillus intestinavium | reverse complement strand
ACTGCCGGAACTAACAACGCTTCCGATTGGATCTTGGGAAGTGCTGAAAGAGGGAGAATCTGAATTCGCAATATTGGCGCTTGGTCCAATGATTAAAGTTGCGAAGGAAGCATCAGAACAGTTGAAACGCGAAGGCATCGATGTTGAGATTATTAATGCTCGTTTCGTTAAGCCGTTGGATGATGTAATGCTTCAGCGATTAGCCAAACAACATAAAAAACTAATTGTGATTGAAGAAAGTGCGGAACTAGGTGGACTAGGAAGCGCAATTCTTGAACATTACTCGCAACAACATATTGATGATATGGTTATTCGTCTGATGGGTATACCTGATCTATTTGTAGAGCATGGAAGCATTGCTGAGCAACGAGATGAGATCGGATTGAATGCTCAAAGCGTTATTAAAGTCGTGCATGATATGTTGCCAAAGCGTAAGAAAAGTGCTAATTTGCACAATTGATAGGTAGGGATACAATGACAGCAGTTCCAAAGGAACGGATAGATGTATTACTTGTTGAGCTTGGTTACTTTGATAGTCGTGAGAAGGCGAAGAAAGCTTTAATGGCTGGACTTGTCCTTGTCGATGAAGAACCCGTTGATAAAGCTGGTATGAAAGTTGCTCGTTCTTCTACTATTAAAGTAAAAGGCTCGATACATCCGTATGTTAGTCGAGGCGGTTTGAAATTAGAAAAAGCAATTAAAAGCTTTGAACTAAATATGCAAGATGTAACGATGCTTGATATTGGAGCCTCAACGGGTGGATTTACAGATTGTGCCTTGCAGCACGGAGCTTCTTATGTGTATGCAATAGATGTTGGGTATAATCAATTGGACTGGTCACTTCGTCAGCATGAGCAGGTTAATGTAATGGAAAGAACGAATTTTCGTTATTTAACAGTAGATGAATTACAAGGTCCGAAGCCGAATTTTGCGAGCATTGATGTATCATTCATCTCATTGAAACATATTTTGCCCACCTTATCTACATTATTCCCAGTAGGCTCTTCAGTAGTTGCACTTATTAAACCACAATTCGAAGCCGGTCGTGAAAAAGTCGGTAAATTAGGTGTTGTGCGTGAGCCAAGTGTTCATAAAGAAGTATTAGTAAAAGTGCTTAGTATGGCAAATGAGATCGGTTATTCACTTAAAAACTTGACGTTTTCTCCGATTACAGGCGGTGAAGGAAACATTGAGTTTCTAGCCCAGTGGACTTGGGAAAACACTCCTAACAGTGAAGAAGTACCTCTTGATCGTATTGAAGAAATTGTACGAGAAGCCAATGAAACATTTAAAGTAAGTTCAAAAAAATAATATACTCCAAGAAGGATGCTAATCGGTAATTATTTATCGTGAGGCATCTTTTCTCTTTACAGGTAGTTAGTCATTAAGATAAACTGTAAATAGAAACAAATGTTCTATTTCATGAAGTTTGGTGAAGGTTAGGAGGAGTTTTAGTTGGCGCCATACGGTGAATGGTTTATTATGATTGTTGCTTCAATTGTATTATTACTCATTGCTTATCGTTGGTTTTATCGGTGGCTACATACTCCTCAGACAATGTCTAGAATTAAGCTAGGCAAAGGTGGTAAGATCAAAGAAGATGATCCAAATGTTGTATTTCTTATAAAAAAAGGATATGTCGTCCTATCTGGGCGTCATACGATCCCGATTGCAATTGAGTTAGACGATGTTGTATCGGATAAGGCATCCAATGTATATGTAGATTACATTGTTGAGAAAAAAAGTCATATGTATCTTGTAAAGTATGAGCGAGAGCGTCACCCGATGGAGTGGACAAATAATGAAATACGTGATCGATTATTGATGTATTCGTTATTAGTTCCTAACATGTCGGGAATAATATATATTAATTATCGAGAAGGAACGCTAAGGAAAATCGCGTTTCATTTCATTGAATAATTCGGAATAGGGGTCTTAAATGTGAAAGGTATAAGACAGTTTAGAATAAAAGAAATTATTACAGGCCGAGATGTAGAAACACAAGAGGAATTAGTAGAGGCATTACGCCAAAGTGGCATGCAGGTTACGCAAGCGACAGTTTCTAGAGATATTAAAGAGCTAATGCTTATCAAAATTCTTTCGTCATCTGGAAGCTACAAATATGCAATGCCCGGCGAAAGTCAAAAGCCCAATCCCATTCATAAGCTGCGCAGAGCATTACAAGACCATTTTACACATATTGATTTTGCGGATAATCTTGTCGTAATGAAATGTTTACCTGGTACTGCAAATACGATTGCTGCATTAATTGATGCATTAGATAGTTCCGATATTATGGGTACCATTTCTGGTGATGATACCATCCTTATTATTTGTAGATCAAGTACGCAAAGTCAGATTGTAGTCGAGCGCTTTATAGAAATGCTGAAATAGTATATCCAATATTACATTATCTTATGAAAAGTTAAGCTTATGCTTACGAAGTTACTTTTCATATGCAAGAAGTATTACATTATCCCAATGAAAAGTTTTAGGAGGCGTATGTTCATGCTACATGAACTTTCTATTCGCAACTTAGCAGTTATTGAAGAGGCAAGTGTACAGTTTCATAATGGCTTTCATGTTTTAACTGGTGAAACAGGAGCAGGTAAATCGATATTGATTGATGCATTAAGCTTAGTTGTTGGCGGTCGTGGTTCTTCCGATATGGTGCGGTATGGCTGTGAAAAATCAGAGGTTGAAGCGATGTTTGATTTGTCATTCGAACATCCTGTATGGTCAAAACTGTCAGCTCTAGGTATTCAACATGATGCTAATGAAATGCTAATTGTTCGTCGTGAGCTAAGCTCAACTGGCAAAAGTAGTAGTCGTGTTAACGGTCAGCTGGTGACGATTACGATGCTGCGAGAAATTGGTGAAAATCTTGTTAATATTCATGGTCAGCATGAACATCAATCACTTCTCAAAAATGAGCAGCATCTGGAATGGTTAGATATGTATGGCGGTGCAAGTTTGCTGAATAATAAAAAGGCTTATGCACAACAATATGAACAATTATTACTTATCCGCTCACAATTACATGAATTAGAAAATACTTCTCGGCACAATGTTCAGATGCATGATTTGTATTTGTTCCAAATTGAAGAAATCAGTGCAGCCAAATTAAAACCAGGTGAAGATGAAGAGTTATTAGAGCAACGAAAGATGCTAATGTATGCTGAAAAACGTACTTCATCTGTAAAAGAAGCATATGGTCATCTAAATGATGGACAAGGGCTAGAAGCGTTAAGTAGAGCAATTAATCGCTTAACGGATATTGTTAGCTATGATGAATCTGCACTAGCTCCGATGCTAGAACAGCTGCAAACTGCTTACTATGGTGCGGAGGATGTAATGTACCAGCTTCGCAGTTATCGTGATGGCATTGAAACAGATCCAGAGCAGCTTACTAATGTGGAAGATCGACTTGATCTCATTCGTACATTGAAGCGCAAATATGGTGAGAGCATCGAAGAAATTATTGCTTATTTAGCAAAAATTACTGATGAACGTGATAAGATGGAAAATCGTGATGAACGATTACAGCAATTGAAGGATCAAGAAGAAGCGGAGTATAAGCAAGCTTATGCTTTGGCAGAGAAGCTATCTATTTTGCGTAAGAAAGCCGCAATTAAGCTATCTAATGAAATTAAAGATCAGCTTACTGGATTACAAATGGGTGCAGCCAAATTCGAGGTTGAAATTAATCATGCGCTGCAGGATGCTGAAGAACGTATACGCTTAAGCGCTACTGGACTTGATCATGCCGTGTTTATGATGAGTACGAACCCAGGGGAGCCGTTGAAGCCGTTACATAAGGTAGCATCAGGAGGGGAAATGTCGCGTATTATGTTGGCATTGAAATCTATATTTGCGCAAATAGATCAAATTCCTGTACTTATATTTGATGAGGTCGATACGGGTGTAAGTGGACGTGCCGCACAAGCAATTGCCGAGAAATTATCATCACTAGCAGAGAATTGTCAAGTTTTCTCGATTAGTCATTTACCGCAGGTTGCGTGTATGGCCGACCATCATTATGAAATACGTAAGCAATTTGTTGGAGAGCGAACGTATACTTCGGTTGCGCAGCTGATTGGCGATGAACGGATTAATGAATTGGCTCGTATGCTGGGTGGCGTAGAAATAACAGAAAAAACGAAACATCATGCTCAAGAAATGTTAGATTTGGCTCTAGGCTTGAAAGGTGCGTAATGAAAGGAAATTTGGGAATGTTTTTGTGGTCATAAATCTTGTCGCTCGGGGTAACTTATAGGTACGCCATTGGCGATCTACCTATCGTCATGAGATGGAATGACAGGAGCGTGAAAAGATTGGACCCAAAGCAACCTAGACGTATTTTTGGACTAATTCTTGTAATTATGGTTGGTTTAGTCGGGATTTCTACACCGATGCAACAGATTGTAGCTTTCCCCGATGAACTCAGGCTATTTACTGGGCAATTAAAAAGCGTACAGTATAGTGCACCTGTGCACGCTCAGCTTACAGTCGATCCAGAAATACTGCAAGTGAATGGTTCAACAGAATCTTCATTGTCTGTAAGTTTGAAAGAACCGTTATCATTACACTCTTATCAAATTGGCCAAACTCAGATGAAAGTGAAATTATTTGGTAAAATCCCATTCAAAACAGTCAAAGTAGATGTTGTCCCTGATCTTAAAGTTATACCTGGTGGGCAGACGATCGGTGTGAAAGTGAATTCAGCTGGTGTATTGGTCGTTGGTCATCATCAAGTTTCTGATGAGACTAATGAAAAACAATCTCCTGGTGAAGTGGCAGGTCTTCGATTAGGTGATCTTATCGTTGCCATTAACAAAGATAAAGTAAGTAATGTAAAGCAGTTAGGCGAGTTATGTGAAAAGTATAGCTCTAACAAAAAGCCATTAAACATTACATTTATGCGTAATGGAAAATCGATGCAAACAAAGCTTAAACCAATTTATGATATGGGTGATCAAGCTTGGAGAATAGGGCTTTATATTCGTGATTCTGCTGCTGGTGTAGGAACATTAACTTTCTACGCACCGGATCAAGGTGTTTATGGGGCGTTAGGACATGTTATTACAGATATGGATACAGGCACTCCGATCACAGTTGGCGACGGAGAAATATTACAATCAAGTGTAACATCGATTAATAAAAGTCAAAATGGTGATCCCGGTGAAAAACGTGCAATTTTTGTGAAAGAGAAAAAAATTCTAGGTAGTATTGAACGTAATACTCCATTTGGAATTTTCGGAAAAATGAATGAGATGCCTACGCATAGCTTTAATAGTGCTGCCATTCCGGTTGCCTTTGCAGAGGATGTAAAGGAAGGACCTGCACAAATACTGACCGTGTTAAATGGACAGAAGGTTGAGCGATTTGATATTGAAGTTGTTCATGTTGCTAAACAGTCAGCACCTGCAACAAAGGGTATGGTGCTTAAAATTACCGATGAACGCTTAATTAGTAAAACAGGTGGAATCGTGCAAGGGATGTCTGGTAGTCCTAT
>DXHF01000551.1 GCA_019113605.1 Candidatus Paenibacillus intestinavium | reverse complement strand
AATTATGGTGGGGACATCGTATTCCAGCGTTTTACAATGATGAAAATGGTGAGATCATCGTATCTGCTGAAGATCAGACAGACGCTAATCTTCACCAAGATAACGATGTACTAGATACATGGTTCAGTTCTGCGTTATGGCCGTTCTCAACATTAGGCTGGCCCGAGCAGACAGATGATCTAGCACGCTACTATCCAACAAATGTACTTGTTACTGGTTACGATATTATTTACTTCTGGGTTTCACGGATGATCTTTACTGCACTTGAATTTACAGATGAAATGCCATTCCAAGATGTGCTTTTGCATGGACTTGTACGTGATAAAGATGGTCAAAAAATGTCTAAATCACTAGGAAACGGTGTTAATCCACTTGAAGTTATCGAGCAGTATGGTGCTGATGCGATGCGCTTTATGATTTCAACTGGTAGTACGCCTGGTCAAGATTTGCGCTTCCGTTATGAGAAGGTTGAACAAGCTCGTAACTTTGCTAACAAAATCTGGAACGCATCTCGCTTCGCATTGATGAATCTGGAAGGATTCACTTATGAAGATATTAATATTACCGGCAAGCTAGGAACAGCAGATCGCTGGATCTTGCATCGTTTGAATGAAGCCGTTCGTGATGTGACACGATTAGTTGATAGCTATGAGTTTGGTGAAACAGGCCGCGTGCTTTATAACTTTATTTGGGATGATCTGTGTGACTGGTATATCGAATTCTCCAAATTAAGTTTGAATGGCGACGATGTACAAGCAAAAGCTGGTACGCAATCAGTGCTTGCTTATGTGCTTGATCGCACACAGCGTTTGATTCATCCATTCATGCCATTTATATCTGAAGAAATATGGCAACATCTACCGCATGATGGTGAGACGATTACACTTGCTGCATGGCCTGTATATGATGCTGCGCTAGAAGCTCCAGAAGCAGTGAAAGAAATGGAATTGCTAATGGAAATGATCCGTGCTATCCGCAATATTCGTGCGGAATTAAATGTACCGATGAGTAAAAAGGTAGAATTGCTTGTGAAACCAGCTTCTGATGCTGAGTATCGTATTCTAGCTTCTAATGAAGAGTTTATTAAACGTTTCTGTGGGACGTCTTCGCTTGAAATTTCAACTGAAATTTCAGCTCCTGAAAAAGCAATGTCTGCTATTATTACAGGTGCAGATCTGTACTTGCCACTAGCAGGTCTACTTGATATTGCTCAGGAAATTGCTCGTTTAGAAAAAGAAGTTGATCATTTGAACAAAGAAGTAGAGCGCGTTGAGAAAAAACTTTCGAATGAAGGTTTTGTTGCGAAGGCTCCTGCAAAAGTTATTGACGAAGAACGTGCGAAGATGAATGATTATGCAGAAAAACGTGATAAAGTTGTTGCCCGTATTGCTGAATTGCGTACAAATTAGTAATTAGAGTAAGGTCAAAAAGTGGGCTTTTAGAACCGAGAAGATGGAGCGCTACTTGAGAAAGGCGGAAGCGCAAGTGTACGTGTTTGGTACACGCGAACCGTACTTTCCAAGTACGCTTCATATTCGACGCAAATAGGCTACAACGCATCACATCGTTATCAAAGTCCGCTTTTTGACCAACTACTTATAGAAAAGGGGTATTCTAAATGAGCGTAGAAGTGAACCAACATCAAGTAAGCTCAATGGAATCTTATAGGGAGGCTACCGAGTGGATCAATTCGTTGATTCCATTCGGCATTCGCCCTGGTCTTGAACGCATTGAACAATTGCTGGAGAGTCTAGGTAATCCTCATCGTCGTTTGAAATTTATTCATGTAGCAGGTACGAATGGTAAAGGTTCTGTATGCTCATATCTTACTCATGTTATTCAAAAAAGCGGATATGATGTAGGTACATTCACATCACCTTATATTACAAAGTTTACGAATCGTTTACAGTATAATGGTGAAGATATTGAAGAGGATGTATTGTTGGAACTGGCTAATAAAGTTCGTCCACTTACCGAAGCCATGGCAGCAACTGAGCTAGGTTCTCCTACAATGTTTGAAGTGACAACGACGATTGCTATTCTATTCTACGCAACAGTAACGTATCCTGACTATGTAGTGTGGGAAACGGGACTTGGTGGTAGATTAGATGTTACTAACGTTGTTACACCAGCATTGTCGATCATTACAAATATTGGTCATGATCATATGGACAGATTAGGTGATACGCTTGAAGCTATTGCCTTTGAAAAAGCAGGGATTATTAAAGCGGGTGTGCCAGTTATTGTAGGCGTCACGCAACCTGAAGCGATTGAAGTTATTGCAAAGTATGCGAAAGAGAAAAAAAGCACAGTCTATTTATATCAGCAGCAATTTGATCAAATGCCATTATATGTTGATGAATTTGAGCAGCAATTCCGATTTGAAGGTCTCTTCCGAAATATTGAAGAAGTTACGATTACGTTAAGTGGGGCGCATCAGCGTCAAAATGCTGCGGTAGCGATGATGGGAATTGAAATTTTACGTCAATACCAAGCACTTATTGTTAGTGATGAAGATTTACTTGAAGGTATGAAAATGACAACTTGGCCTGGACGTTTGGAAATGATTGGGCAGCAGCCACGTCTACTTATTGATGGTGCACATAATCCAGAAGGTGCTGCAGCACTAGCGAGCGCACTTAAGACAACTTATAAATATAAAAAATTGCATCTTGTTATGGGAATGATTGATAATAAGAATCACCATGACACGTTTAAGCATATATTACCTTTAGCGGATACTTTGATCTTAACAGAGCCTAATTATCGGATGGCGAAAGATGCCAATGAATTAGCTACTCTGGTGCAAGATCTTATAGTTGAACTTAATCTTTCCAACCGACCGCGAGTTATTGTAGAGAAGGATTGGAAGCAAGCAATACAGCTATTACTTGAAGAAACAAATGAATCAGATCTTGCAGTTGTTACTGGTACATTGTATTTGATAGGAGACGTACGCTCGTATATGCTACACAACAAGGATGCAGAAAAAGGCTGGTGAATTCTCTTTGAAAGCAAATGAACATGTTCATTTCATTGGAATTGGTGGATACGGCATGAGTGCTATCGCTAAAGTCGTTATGGAAATGGGCTATAAAGTAACAGGATCTGATGTTGCACATTCAGCATTATCTCAAAAACTATGTGAACAAGGTGCTTCGATTGTAATCGGACACGATGTCTCTCATATGCAAGGGGCTACGATCGTTGTATATTCAACGGCGATAAGTCAAGACGATATCGAGCTTGTAGCAGCAAAAGAAGCGGGCATTACGGTGCTGCATCGTGCGGAAATGTTAGCTAAACTACTTAATGCTACTTCAGGTATAGCTGTTGCAGGTGCACATGGCAAGACGACAACATCTTCTATGATTGCACTTGTAATGGAAATGACAAAGCAGGATCCTACTTATATTATTGGTGGTGAAATCGTCAATCTAGGAACAAATGCTAAAGCTGGCAAAGGATCATACCTTGTCGCAGAAGCTGATGAAAGTGACGGGTCGTTTCTCCATTATTTCCCGAAAATCGCTGTTATTACAAATATTGAAGCTGATCATCTTGAAAATTATGATGGTGATTTTGAAAATATTAAAAAGGCCTACGTACAGTTTTTGAAGCAAGTGAATACTGACGGCAAAGTAATTGTATGTTTTGATGATCATAATGTTAAAGAATTATTACCTCGTGTATATGAGGAAACTGCATTACGTGAACAGCAACTTATTACTTATAGCATTTATGAGCAAGCAGATTATATGGCAAGTAATATTATCGAAGGTGACCGTACGGTTAGCTTTGAATTGTCTCATCATGGAACATCATTAGGTCAATTCGTGCTATCAGTGCCAGGTATACACAATGTGTATAATGCGATAGCAACAATTACGACATGCTTAGAGGCTGGTGTTGAGCTTGAAGCGCTACGTAAAGCAATCACATTATTCGTAGGCGCAAAGCGTCGCTTCCAAGTGATGGCAGACGTACGCGACATGCTTATTGTTGATGACTATGCTCATCATCCAACGGAAATTGTGGCAACGATTAATGCGTCAAAAGCAACAGGGAAACGTATTACTGTCGTATTCCAACCACAGCGATTTACACGTACTTTCTTCTTACTAGATGAATTTAGTAAAGCATTCCCAGAGGCAGATGCTGTAATTATTACAGATATTTATTCGCCTGCAGGTGAAGAAGCAATAGAGGGCGTATCGTCGCAAAAATTAGTTGAATTGATTAAAGCCAGTGGTCAACACAATGTACAATATATCGCTTCGAATGAAGAAGTGCTTGAGCAATTGAAAGCTAGCATTCAACCGGGAGATATGGTTATTACGATGGGTGCTGGGGATATTTGGAAAGTATCTCATGCACTTGGTGAACATATAAAAGCATAATACTTTGCATTAGCTTTCGATTAGCATTAGCCTTCAAATAGCATCTAAGTGTGGTCGTCTATATGGCCCTACTTAGATGCTGTTTTATTTTCGCAATTTTCCCATCATCTACACTGCGAGCGAAATAAGTGAAAAAGTTCCTTTGTTTGCTCCGCAAACCGTGCTCACGAGCGAAACAAAGCAAAAAGTAACCTTGTTTTTCATCCTTTCATCCCCGCCCCAGCGGAGAGAACTAATCACTAGTGGAGAAGCGATAGCGGTCGTTTTTGTCCTCGGATTTATACCGCTAGCATCATTACAATAAATCCGAGGACAACGGCGATCGGAGCAGTGAATAGTTCTCGTAGCGCTCCCCGATTAGTTCTCGTAGCATTCTTCTATCATATTTTGTCTGCAAGATTCATAGACTTATAGAGAAAATAGAAGGAGAGTGATAGAAATGCAACATCAAAACCGAATTACTTATCGATTTGATCGTAATGGAAATAAAATAGATTCTTCACAACAGCAAGATCAAATAGCAAGCGAGGTTGATTCTACACAAGAGTTGAATATTGAACAATTGGAGCAATTAATTCGTAATAGTGATGGTGTCATTGCAGATACTGGAGAGTTACGAGCGTCTTTGAACGAGGGGCGGCTTTCTACGGATGAGCAGAAACAGTACAAGCATATCGATCTAGACAATTATGACCTAGAGGCATCGCGTTCCCTGTATGATGCATATCAACCAGACTGGACAGCACCGACATCGCATGAAGGTGCACATCAGTCAGAGTGGGCAGCGTCGACATTGCAAGAAGGAGCACATCAGCCAGAGCGGGCAGCGTCGACATTACATGAAAAGTTACATCAACCAGATTGGACAGCGCCGACATTGTATGATGAGCAACTGTTACACGAGGTGCAAGTAAGTAGACGCAAAGGGAAATTTAGTTGGACGAATGGACTAGTTGCGGTACTATGCGCGGTATTAACGGGTACATTACTTGGTTATTTGTTGCTTGTCCAAGTATTTGGGTCTGTGCATTGGCCAAATAGTAAGTCAACTGAATCTACCGTAATAGGTGATGCAGCAGTCGATCAAGCAGAAGTATTACCATCTACAGTTGACAATGTTCCGACGGTATCCCTTAATATGTCCGAAGTCCAGTATAACTATCAATTGTTACAGGCAGGGGTATTCAGTAAAGAAGATACAAGAGATGAAGTAATTTCCGCTTTGCAAAAAGCAGGTTATGCTGCACAATATACGCAAGTAAATAATGGTAAATATTTTGTCTATGCGGCTATCGCAACTTCGCTGAATAATATAGAGCCATTCAAAACTGCAGTATCAGGATTTGAATTATATCGTAAAGAACTAGTGTTGCAATTACCAAAAAAAGTACAATACGATGGTGAAGCAAAGCAATTAGAATCGTATGTTCAAAGTAGTAATCAGCTCATTGGAATGTATGCTGATCTTGTAGCTGCACAATTAGAGCAGCCTACGCTTAGCGTTATAGGTTCATCTGCGCAACAAGCATCGCAAACGCAATACGACAAATGGGAAATTATTGCACAAGAAACGATGGGTGGATTCAAAGGTACTGCGAATGAATCGCAAGCAACACAATTACAACAATCATTACAACTAGCACACCAACAGCTACTAAAATACCAAGAAAAACCGAGTGCAAAAAACATTTGGGGAGTAGAAGCAGCAATTATAAAAGCGGTACTTGTACAAAAAGAATGGTTTGAGTAAGTTAACGGATTGTCATAGACTATATTGGTGCGTATAATAGAGACAGTAAGATGTAGTCAGGAAGGGAAGTGGACTGTTGAAGAAAAGTAAGTGGATATTGTTATTGCTCATTCTACTAGGTTTACTTGCAGGTTCACTTATCGGCTACTGGCTTGATGCGGTACCGGGATTAACCTTTCTAACAAAAGGACTTACGACGGAATGGTCACCATTCTTTGATCTTCATGTCATTGTAGTTGACTTATCGATACGGATTAATATTAGTTTACTGAGCATCATAGGGATGCTAGTAGCGATATGGTGGTATCGTAAGTTATAAATGGAGTTCAAATGCTTGCATGTGACTACGATGTCTTGTATGGAAGTGAGCGTTAAAAAGGAGAAGTAAGTAGATGGATGAATGCATAAAGTCATATAATCATCAATCGATTAGTCAGTTAGTACTGGCTTCATCGTCACCGCGCCGGAAGGAACTGGTCGCCACACTCGACCTTTCCTTGCCGGTGTCTGTTTTTTCTTTGGATACGGACGAAACTATTCAAGCAGAATGGTCGCCAAGTGAAACGGTGGAACAGTTAAGCTTGGCTAAAGCGACTGCAGTTAGGGAAGCTATTCTTGCTAGAGAAATATTAGATTTTTCTTTTGATGAGAATTCATTAATATTAGCCGCAGATACGATTGTTGTGTTGGATAATGATATATTAGGGAAGACTACTTCCATCGAAGATGCTGTCACGACACTGATGCGCATGCAAGGCAAAGAACATCAGGTGCTAACCGGAGTAACATTACTTCATTCACGTACTGGTGAGACGCTTGTACAACATCGGGTGACTCATGTAAAGATGCGTCCTCTCTCTGTAGAAATGATTCGTTCCTATGTTGCAACCGGAGAAAGTGCTGACAAAGCCGGTTCCTATGGCATTCAAGGAAAAGGTTCTATCCTCGTTGATTCTATTACAGGCTGTTATTTTAACGTTGTCGGTTTGCCAGTTTCGCTTGTGGCAGAAATGCTTACGCATTTTGATGTAATGGTATTACAATAACTAATTGATAAGGAATGGTGGGAAATGGACAGGGCAGACAGTGGGTCTAGCTTGCGTAATGTCCCCCATAACGAACGTCCTAGAGAGCGCATGATGACATATGGGGCCGATGCATTAAGTCATGCAGAGTTATTAGCGATATTGCTTAGAACAGGCACGAAAAACCAATCAGCTGTAGCATTGGCAACAACAGTATTACAGCATTGCGGAAGTTTGCGACAACTGGTAGATATGAGTGTAGATGAGCTTACCGCTATTAAAGGAATTGGACAAGCAAAAGCATTACAATTACATGCAGGAATCGAGCTTGGCAAGCGTGTTGCACGCAGCAGGCTTGGAGATACTGTAATTGTGAAAAGTCCTAATGATGCAGCAATGTACATTATGGAGGAACTGCGATATTTGAAGAAAGAGCATTTTATATGTCTGTTTTTGAATACGAAGAACGGGATTATTGCGAAGGAAACATTATCTGTTGGAACATTGAATGCATCATTGGTTCATCCAAGAGAAGTATTTCGTGCAGCAATACGTAATAGTAGTGCTTCCATAGTATGTGCTCATAATCATCCTAGCGGTGACCCTACACCAAGTCCAGAGGATATTAAGATTACGAAGAGACTGGTTGAAGCGGGCTCCCTAATTGGTATAGAAGTACTTGATCACCTTGTTATTGGCGATGGAAAATTCGTTAGTTTGAAGGAGCAGGGCTATCTATAATATAATGTATAGGGATTGACCGACTAGAAGGGAGTTACATCATGTTTGGAAGTTCAAAAGATTTAGGAATTGATTTAGGCACAGCTAATACATTAGTGTATATTAAAGGAAAAGGTGTTGTCGTGCGCGAACCATCTGTGGTCGCGATTCGTAATGATACAAAGGAAATTGTAGAAGTAGGGGAACATGCAAAACTCATGATTGGACGTACACCAGGTAATATTAGTGCGATTCGTCCAATGAGAGATGGCGTTATTGCTGATTTTGATATTACTTCTGCAATGATTAAATATTTTATTAAAAAGGCTCAAAAAAGCCGCTCTTTATTCGGGAATCATCCGAATATTATGATTTGTGTTCCTTCTGGTATTACTGCAGTTGAGAAGCGTGCTGTGGAAGATGCGGCTAAGCAGGCAGGTGCAAGGGAAGCGCAAACGATCGAAGAGCCATTTGCAGCTGCTATTGGAGCAAATCTACCTGTATGGGAACCAACGGGTAGCATGGTAGTAGATATTGGTGGTGGATCAACGGAAGTTGCCGTTATTTCACTTGGTGGTATTGTAACTAGCCGTTCTGTCCGGGTTGCAGGTGACAATATGGATGAATCGATCATTCAATATATTAAAAAGCATTACAATTTATTAATTGGTGAACGGACTGCTGAACAGCTGAAGATGGAAATTGGTTCAGCAACAAAATTATCTCAGCCGAAAACAATGGATATCCGTGGCCGCGATATGTTAACTGGATTGCCGAAAACATTAACGATTTCCTCTGATGAAGTGACGGAAGCATTAATGGATACAGTTACTGCAATTGTTGACGCAGTGAAAGTTACACTTGAAAAATGTCCTCCTGAATTATCAGCAGATATTATAGATCGTGGCATAGTATTAACAGGTGGTGGAGCACTACTTGCTAATTTGGATCAACTATTAAAAAAAGAGACGGGAATGCCGGTTATTGTAGCGGACAATGCTTTGGATTGTGTAGCGATTGGAACAGGACTTGCGTTAGAGCATCTTGATTTGTTCAGATCAAAAACTTCACTCAAATCTAAGCGCTAAGCTTATGCCTGGAATCTCACACATGGCAGGTGAAAACTTTTGTTCAATTTATTAAAGAATAAGCGACTTTTTTTGTTGATGATCGGTTTTCTAATATTTATTATTATGATTGGATTGTCTATTGGTGGTAGACAATCCCTTACTTGGCCTGAAAAGTTTTTGAAAGATGCCATAGGTAGTATTCAACAAGTTATTTATCGGCCCGCTGGTGCAGTAGCGGGCTTCTTCCAAGATATGAAAAATCTTTCGTCAATCTATGAGGAAAATGAGCAACTTCGTAAGCTCGCTGCTCAGTATGCAAGAGATAAGGTTGAATATAATTTTGTGAAAAATGAGAATGAACGGTTACAAGATGAACTTGATTTCACTGAACACCAAAAGGAAATGTATAATTATACTTACATGATCGCACAGGTTATTTCGGTCAGTAATGATGCGAATAATCGGACAATCAACATTAATCTAGGCTCCAAACAAGGTGTGCAAAAAGATATGGCAGTTGTGACCGTTGATGGTTTAGTCGGTCTAGTTAATGCTGTAACACCGTTTACGGCTTCTGTTACGCCATACACGGAGCTTAATTCTTTATCGACGGCATTCAATGCGATTTCAGTTACGGTTATGAATAAAGAAAAAGATTCATTCGGTATTCTTACAGATTATGACGCTGAATTAGAGCGCATTATGATGACGAAAATTGGTGAGGATGACCCGATTACTGAGGATGATATCGTCATTACATCTGGACTGGGTAATATTTATCCTAGAGGCTTGCAAATTGGTACGGTTGAATCATTGAAGGTTGGTGACTTCGGACTGACATATGTAGCGACGATTGATCCTTTTGTTGACTTAAATCAATTGACAGAAGTATTCGTTGTGAAAATTCCGCAAATTACTGAAGATGAGGAGCTTACGCCATGAGCTTGAACCGAATTGTTCTGATCATGCTTATTGTTTTTGTA
>DXHF01000550.1 GCA_019113605.1 Candidatus Paenibacillus intestinavium | reverse complement strand
CTTCACGTTTTTTTATTGGCACTGGACTTTTTCCTAATCCATATGTTCAGATGGAAGCTATCAAAGCATCAGGTGCTCAGGTGCTAACGTTCGCTATTCGGAGAATCAACCTAGAATCCACGGAAGATGACTCCATTCTGCAGCATTTGCAGCATGAACCATATATTTACCTTCCGAATACATCGGGTGCAAGCACGGCCGATGAAGCTGTACGTATCGCCCGTTTGGCACGTGCTTCGGGATTGAGTGATTGGATCAAGGTAGAGATTAGCGCGAATGAACGTACACTGCTGCCTGACCCGATTGAAACCTTAAAAGCTACAGAAATTCTTGTGAAAGAAGGCTTTACAGTTCTTCCCTATATTTCAGATGACCCTATAATGTGCAAACGACTTGAAGAAGCTGGAGCTTCTGCAGTCATGCCGGGAGCAGCGCCGATTGGTACGGGGCTGGGAATCCTCAATCCCTACAACTTAGGTTTGATTATCGAAGAAGCGAATGTGCCTATCATCGTGGATGCTGGTCTTGGTTCTGTGAGTGATGTCACTCAGGCGATGGAGCTAGGGGTATCAGGCGTATTAATGAATACCCCTGTTGCCAAAGCAAGGGATCCTGTCGGTATGGCAAAAGCGATGAGAATGGGCATTGAAGCGGGGCGACTTGCTTATCTATCGGGTCGAATCGAGAAGAAGAAATATGCATCTGCAAGCAGCGGTTTGGAAGCGTATAAATTGAAATAAAGTTTATTACGTAAGAGGGATGATCTTAGGATGAGAGAAAGCATTGTGATCATGGGAGGAGGAGTCATCGGCTTATCCTGTGCGTTTGAATTACAGAGACGGGGATATCAAGTGACGGTTCTAGAAATTAATCGTTGCGGAGGACAGGCTTCCGGTGCTGCTGCCGGTATGCTGGCGCCCTATTCTGAGAATGTAGAAGGATCCGATGCCTTTTTTCGATTGTGTCTAGATAGTTTACGGAAATATCCCGATTGGCAACATAACGTAAAGCAGATTTCCGGTCAGACATTTGAATACACGAACTCAGGTAGTCTCTATATTGTCTACCATGAGGCAGATTTGTTGGCTCTAGAGGGAAGATTGCTATGGCAAGGTCAGTCCGGTTCATCAGGCAGCATACTGGAGGGAGATACATTATTTCGTCTGGAGCCTAATTTATCGCGGAATGTACGAGCAGCGCTGCATACACCTGAAGAGAGTCATCTTTATGCGCCGCATTATGTAAGTGCGCTTGAGCATGCTTGTCGATTAATGGGGGTGACTATCTACGAGAATCTCGAAAAGCTATCTGTTGTCGAATGGCAAAGCGGGATACTTATACAATCAACGGATCAACGGATGTTCAGCGGAGATCAATTGGTTGTTTGTTCTGGGGCATGGGCGCGAGAGCTTTCCTACACGTTCGGTATCAGTATTCCCGTATACCCGATTCGCGGACAAATTTGTGCTTATGAGGTAGACGAGAAGCCAGTTCAACATATGGTTTTCAGTAATCAGGGTTATGTGGTGTCAAAAGAAAATTCAACCCTAGTATGCGGAGCTTCGGAGGATGTTGCCGGCTTCGATACTTCAGTAACAGAGAAGGGAATCGAGCGGCTT
The DNA here is from genome assembly GCA_019113605.1 of Candidatus Paenibacillus intestinavium. Lineage (GTDB taxonomy): Bacteria > Bacillota > Bacilli > Paenibacillales > Paenibacillaceae > Pristimantibacillus > Pristimantibacillus intestinavium. The sequence continues at coordinate 5,683 of DXHF01000550.1, read as the reverse complement.
CGGAAATGGAATAAACAAGCGTTTCCTTTTCTAGAGAACAGGAGCCCGTTCTATCGTTGGGCTGGCTTACGTCCATCTACCCAAGATGGACTGCCTCTGATCGGATCTTTGAGTAGCTCAAACAACGTTGTACTTGCAGTTGGTCATTATCGTAACGGTATTCTGCTCAGTCCGGCAACCGCGATGTTTGTTGCTGACTGTGTAGAAGGGAAGAGGATATCTGACGATAATCAGGCTTTCTCACCAGAACGTTTCTCGTAATATTATTGTTAATCCATCTATTTGAGTTTTAGCGAGTATCTTAGATTAGGTGAGGTGTTGAAGGTAACTATGGAGAAACAATCAGGGCAAAAGGTTTTCCGAGCATTGACGATTGCAGGTTCTGATAGTAGCGGGGGGGCGGGCATTCAAGCGGATTTAAAGACCTTTCAGGAACTTGGTGTCTATGGTATGACCGCGATCACGGCGGTGACTGCCCAGAATACTCTTGGGGTACAGGCAGTTTATCCGCTGAACACTGAAGCAGTTGTGCAACAAATCCATGCAGTAGGTAGCGATATTGGAGTAGATGCACTTAAGACGGGGATGTTGTTTAGCAGTGAAATCATCCTTGCTGTGGCGGAAGCTATCCAGTCCTTCAGATGGACGAATGTTGTTGTAGATCCCGTGATGATAGCCAAGGGTGGTGCCGTACTGCTACAAGAAGAAGCCATTCGTGCCCTAACAAGGCAACTATTACCGCTGACTAAGGTTGTAACGCCTAACATACCGGAAGCGGAGAAACTAACTGGCATGGCTATTATTAGTAGAACAGATAAAGAGGAAGCTGCAAGGCGTCTCGCTGGCTTCGGTGCTCAATATGTCATTATTAAAGGCGGTCATGATGTGGGGGAGGAAGCCGTTGATTTGTTATTCGATGGCAGTTATTTCACTGAATTGGCAGGAAGGCGAATAGTTACGGGACACACGCATGGCACGGGGTGCACATTCTCGGCTGCTCTGACAGCTGGACTTGCTCAGGGCCTTAATTTAGAGAATTCCATGCAGCAGGCAAAGGCTTTTATTCAAGCAGCTATCGAAGATGGAATCTATATCGGCAACGGTCTTGGTCCGACCAACCACTGGGCATATCAGCGGAAGCAGTTGCACATGTCTAATACTTAATATTATTAATACAACCGCCGATTGAGATGCGACATGCATTTTGGTCGGCGGTTATTGTTATAGTTCAGATTAGTTGCGACTACTTAGCATGTCCATTAACCTTCTAAAACTTTGTCCTTATGAATATAGTTGGTAGTAAGAAATTAGGTGGTAGAGTGAGGGAGGAAATTGGCAATGAAGGCTTATTCAACTGGCCAGACTATACATACAGTTAGTGCGCCAAGAATACAAATGGTTGACAATCTTATTGCGTTTATTCGTGATGCAAATGAATTTCTTCAGAAGGAATTAGATCTATCTCCTGCTAATCAATTAGTGACGAACATCATTAGTCAACTTTCACTTCAGTTACGTTCCTGCTATTTACCTGAGGAGATACAATCCGTTCTAAGCAATGATTATATTCGAACGAACCAACGAAAATTGCAGGATAAGTTATCAGAAGCTGAATTTCTAGCAGAGTTAAGTCATTCTCGTAATATTTCCAAATCTGACAGTTTCGTCTTGGATACATTAAAGAGTTTACCTTACTGGAACATTTATAAGGCGCTCGTTAGTCAGGAACTATCCATACTTCGGAAGTTCATAGGGCAGGATGATTTTACAGAGCAGTTGCCAATTGTATTTGTTGGCAGTGGGCCGATGCCGCTAAGTGCTATTATTCTACACTTATTAGGTGATATGAAAGTTGTCTGTCTGGAAATGGATTCTGTCGCTTATGATGCATCATGCTTTTTACTTGAAAGCTTGGGCTTAGCGGATAAGGTTACTGTTGTAATGGGAAATGGATCAGAATACGACTATAGCTCCTATAACCAAATATTTGTCGCTAGCCTCGTTCGCAATAAGTTGGAAGTGCTTGAACAAATAACTCTAACTTCTTCAGACCCATTAGTAGCCGTTCGTACAGCAGAGGGAACAAGGCAAATAATATATGAAGCAATTGATGAATCGCAGTTGAACAAGCAGGGGTGGCGAATTCTAGGTCGATCATGCCCTGAAGAAAATTTGGTCATCAATTCGACTTTGTTTCTTGAACGGGAGGCTCCACACATGTAGAGTGTCTAATATTGATGATTCTGAAACAATAATTGAGATGTGACGGTGCGGCTCAAAGGCATTGATTGTAATGATATGATCGTGTGCACTTAGGCACTGATATTAAGCTACAGGATAGTTTTAAGAACATGTAAATTAATTTTAATTCAAGGTACTTGACTATGACGTTAGGTCATAGTTCATAATACTTTTTATGAATACTAACTAGGAGTGAGAGATATGAACATAAAAACATTGCGTTCAGACCAAATTTATCAAAAAGTTGCCCAAGCTTCGCCCGAGGAAAAGCTTGAATTATTCAGAAACGAAATGATGGCTCCCTTTATGAAACAATGGCAAATTCAACAGATCCCTCTTAGAGCTGAAGAGGCAAATGGTTTTGACGTTATTACGTTTAATAGTATGATGCATCGATCCCCTGATCAGATTACCCAGCAGATTTCACCTGAGGTAGAGTTGATTTCGTCAGATGCTTTTTGGTTAGAGTGTGAGCACGCTGTCAGCAAAAGCCTCCGTCTATTTATAGAACATGAAATTAATCTCCCTGTATCCGAATATTTGTTTACCATTCAACTAGGGAATCCGGAAAGCCGGGCCTTAACAATAAACGAAGGATATAGCGGATTTGGGGGCATTCCTGGGTTTATCTGGGGTACACTCTTGCCAAATGAGTACACGATTCCTCGAATGAAGGCTGCGCTGGCGCACGAATGCAACCATAATGTGCGCTATCAATTTATCCAGTGGGATCACACCATTAATTTGGGCGAGCTCATTGTAAGTGAAGGATTAGCTGAGAACTTTGCTACGTTCATGTTCGGAGAAGAATTGCTCGGTCCTTGGGTAACGAAAACAAATGCAGAAACACTTAACAGGCGCATTAAGCCCGTGCTCCGAGAGCAATTGCAATTAACGGGGGTTGATCAATTTGCCCCGTATCTTTACGGTGATGAGATCGCAGAACTTCAGAACTTTAAACCGGTCAATATGCCTTACAGCGCCGGCTACGCTTGCGGATATCATTTAATCCAGTATTATTTAAGAAAAACAGGGAAAACAATCTTTGAGGCCACGATAACGCCTGCTGCTCAAATACTAGAAGAAGTTAAAGGATTCTGGGATGAAGAGACCATTATTAGCGGTTAAAGATATTGTTCAGATTACGGGCATTACAACGAGAACCTTGCATTATTACGATCGAATCGGTTTATTTAAACCGACACATCTGACGGACAACAGGTATCGCCTATATGATCGAAGCAGTTTGGAAAAACTTCAAACCATTTTATTTTTGAAGGAAATGGATTTTCCCTTGAAAGAGATTGCGGATATTATAAAGCTAACCAAGCAAGAGCAGAAAGAAGTCGTAAAGCAGCAGAGAAAAGCCTTAGTCATGAAGAAAGAAAGACTAGAAACGATTATGGTAGCGCTCGATGAATACGTTTTTGGGAAAAACATTAGCGATTTGCCGATCTTCAACCATTCTTCCGTATTGCCGTTGAAAGAACAATACGCAAATGAGGCGAGATTCATTTATGGCGAAACAGAAACATATCAAGAATTTAATGAAACGTTGGATAAATTAACACCTGATGAAATAGAGGAACGTTATCGATCCATGGAGGAAATATTCAAACAAGTTGCAGTTTGTGCCGATCAGGATCCTACTTCCGATAAAGTTCAGCGATTAATCGAGGAGTGGAAAAAAAATCTGAGTCAATTCATGACATGTGATGCGGAGTTGCTGGCTTGCATTGCCGATACCTACAAATCCGATGAACGATTTAAGAACTATTTTGGTCAATATGGCAATGAGGATTTAGCAGATTTTCTTTACAGTGCAATAATGCATAATATCAATAGGTAATCATCTCAATGAATGGTAAATGCTCAACAATCACTCCCCAAAGTAGCTTGGAGCATGACGATCGTCTATGTGGCTTTTTTTTCTTTATTTATCTAAAAAACAATAGACGATAATAGTGCCTAGATTCATCGCAATATTACGTACTCCAGTCATGTCGAGTGCTGGTCACTGCAAGTGAGGAAAGATTAATAACAAGATGTATCGGTGTCCAGCCCCTTCCTTGACCGGAAGGGTTTTTCATTATTGAGTGGAATTCTTATGTAGAGTAAAAAATCGGAGGGGCTTTATGGAGAACGAATTACAAGTACTTATGAATAACTACAACGGCACAGATAACACCTTTATACATAAATTGAATGAAGAATCTATTTTTGAGTTCCCATTATTTTGGGAATACTACAATAGTGTGAGGGTAGTAATCAAAGAAACTCTTGATAAACCTTTAGATAGAGAAATCTCTAGAGCAATTAGCTATACGCATGCGAAAATCTTAGAACATATCATATGGGAGTACTCTGATAATAATCTGGGCCAAATTAAAAACTTTCCTTTCGTCAAACTGCATTTAATAATGGAGCGTCTTAGTTTCTTGGTAGATGGATATTTTCAGGGTTATCTAATTGATGAAAGCAACTTTGATGAAGAATTACAAAATCCACTCTTAGAAGAACAAGTTGAATTAGAGCCGTCCATAATTCACTTAGGTTTTTTTAAGAAGGGACTTGATATCCATGCTGTAGGATTCAAAAATAAAGATAGAACTTATGATATATTCTTGAATGAAGAGGATGACAAATTTCTTGTTGACTCAAAGTTAAGCCGTAGAGAAGTACAGGGCACGTTTATTTTTTCTGTATCTGATTCAAGTTCGGCTTTTCGAGTATTTCATGAATGGGTTATGAAGAGGTACTCTCCGTTTAGTTCAAATAATTTATGTGAAGGACAATAATATGGTAATTCCACTTTCAAATCCACATTTAATCTAAAAGAATGCGATGTTTGGGGCGGTCCAAATGCTGATTATTCCTTAACGGAGACTAGGTGGAAATTTAAAAAGAATTACATAATGTACAGAGATAGTAGAAACATCTTAAGGCAATCAGAGAAAGAAGGATTGACTAAGAGAGCCTTAATAAATGAGTTTGAGAAAATGAATGCTGTTAATGATGGATCATCAAAACATATCTGGAATGAAGTTGCTTCTCTTGAGAAGGAATTGGATGATATTGTTCACGAGAGTACAGAACTCTATAGTAACAACATAGTGAAAAATCAAGAAATAATAAACCAAATTAATTCTAATAAACCAGATACAATAGTAAAAGGCTTACTTTCACTAGCATTAAATGCGGACGATAAAGATTTTGTACAAGACCTGATGGTCCAATATAGTCTGCATAAAAACGAAAATATTAGAGGAATAGCAATTCTTAAGTTTAGTTATAAAAGGCATCAAGCGGATTAAAATGTACCCTTTGTAAAGGACAATTATAAAAAGGTTAAACAACTTGTTGAAGCTGCTGTCTGTATTTTGCAGGCGGTAGCTTTTTTAGATTCCATTGTCCTCGATAATGATTGTAGTAAGTCATATAA
>DXHF01000051.1 GCA_019113605.1 Candidatus Paenibacillus intestinavium | reverse complement strand
AAAGTACGATGAACGTTTAAAGGTGTTAACTGATCTTTATCAAGATCCTGATTACGGAAAGAAATCATCTTCCTCAAAGGGAGCAACAAAAAAATCTGCAAAAGATGATGCTTTCGCAAAAGCTCAGAGGTTAATCGAGCATGAAAAAGCAATGGATCGTATTACTTTGGAACAAGAGTTAACACTTTGGCAGAACATGCAAAAACAATATGCCAAAGGTACAGAAGAACGAATGAAGCTTGATGAAAAAGTTTATTCGATTCAGAAAGAAATTATCGAAGCGAATAAGAAGAAAGAACGGGAACTATATGAAAATTCACTAAGTAACATTAGTCATCAAAAGAACATTCGGGAAGTATCGGCTAAAGAAGAATTGAAAATGCTTCAAGAGATTCAAATTAAGCATAAAGCCGGTACCGAAGAGCGAATGAAATTGGATGAAATGGTCTATGCAGCAAGAAAAGCTCAAATCCAAGAATCATTCTCCTTTTCTGAATCATGGATATCGCATGAAAAGGCAATGGGTAGATTATCCGAAGAACAAGAGTTAGCTGCGTGGAGAAGGATACAGTCAAGGTATGCCATAGGTACTGAATTGAGAAAAAGGGCAGATGAACAAGTCTATGCTTTGAAAATGAAACTGATTAGTGACGAGGAAGCCAAGATCAAAGAAATGTTCTCGCTCCAAACGGATGGAATCGAGAAAATTAAGAAATCATCCATTGAAGCTATCAAAGCTGAGAGAGATGAATTCGTAAAAGCTCAGGATGAAAAGATTAAGGCAATTGAAGATTTAATTGCTGCTGAGAGACAACAGTATGAGGACGATGATTACGAAACGTTATTAGCGGAGAAACGTGCAAGATTAGCACTCCTTCAATCGGCAGTTGGTCCAGAAGGTATCAAAGAACGTGAAGAGCTTCTTAAAGAAATTGAAAAGATGCAACTTGGTCGTGAGCGAGATTTATATATTCGTAGTCTCGAAGAAGAAAAAAAGAAATTGGAGGATGAGAAAAACTTAAAGAAAGATGCATATGACGAGCAGATCAATGATCTTGAAAAACATTATGAAGATATGATGGAATCACTAAAATCTTTTAGTAATGATGTAGAAGCTCAGGCAGATATTATCAAACAACTACAAATTATGAAAGAATCTGAAAAAAATGCTGAGATACTTAGTCAACTAGACACATTTATCGAAGAGTATAAATCTCGTATGGCCAGCATTAGTAGTTTGAGTGTTGCGATGAACGCGAGTGGTGATTCACCAGAATCCGACATCGTTGAGTACAACTCGAACAAGGATGCATGGGAAAAAGCTAAAGCTTCAGGTAACACCAATGAGATGAATAATCTATCTACTCGCAATCAAGAAATCAGAGATAAGTATGGAATTGTCAAAGATACTGGAAAGCTACAACACTTTTCAGAAGGTGGAAGAGTACAAGGGATGAGAGGACAAGCAGTACCTGTTGTAGCTCATGCTGGGGAATTGGTACTTAATGATATTCAGCAAAGTAATATGTTCAAATTACTAAATCTATCTCTTCCGAAATTAGATTTTAGTATGCCAAGCTTTAATATGGCGGCAGGATCAAATGAATCAATTGTCAATCATAATTACTACACTGTATCAACAGGCGATGTTAATATCGATGATCCATCAAGTGCTAGATCATTCTGGAATGAAAGAGATAATCTAGTTCGTAGATTCCAATCAAAAGGAGGAGGGAAAATAAGATGATTGAAGCTTGGATTGACGGAGTGAAGTGGTCATCTGTTGGAATAAAAATCATACGGAGGGATATCCCTCCTCTACCTGATACACGAGACTACACTGTACAAATTGCTGGAGAAGATGGAGAGGTTGATTTCGGATCTGAATATGGTCCAAGAATCATCAACCATGAATGCATACTGATTGCGGATGATCCTAGACTAGATTATCAAGCAAAGGTTAGGGCGATCGCTAAACTCTTTGATGCAAAGCGAGGAGATCGTTTTATAACCTATAGTGATCAGCCCGGTAAATATTATCAAGCAAGGTATGCAGGTACATTATCAATCGAGAAAATAATTTTCGATGGAATGTTTCAACTACCACTTAAAATGCATAAGCCATTCCCAGTAAGCAATGAAAAAATAGTGGAAGTTGAAGTAACTCAATCTCCTGGCATATTTACAGTTCAATCGGACGGCGATTTAAGCGCTCGTCCGATTTTTGTATTAACGAACAATGGTACGACAACAGTTAATGGATTTACGATATTAAACGAATATGAAACGGAGTGATAGCAATGACTTTAGCAGTATCTAATTATTTAGCGGATAAACTATTAAATGGTGTTTTTAGAGGACAAGATTATACATTTCCGACGACTGTTTATCTTGCGTTATACACATCTAACCCCACAGCTGCAGACACTGGTTCAGAGGTTTCTGGTGGTGGTTACGTTCGTAAGACGGTTGTGTTCAACGCACCTGTTACGGAAAGCGCAGAAGTATACCACTCCACGACAGGATTATTGATGACGGTCCCAAGAAGAACTATCAAAAACAATGCCGAAATTGCCTTTCCTGTTGCAACAGCGAATTGGAATACAATAACGCATGTTGCAATTAGAGATGCATTAACTGGTGGGAATCTATTATATTACGGGGCAGTTAACAATCCAAAAACGGTATCTGTTTCAGATCTTCTAAAATTCCCTATTGGTGAAGTAGTATTAACTCTCAATTAGTGAATAGTTGCTTCAGGAAGGATGGTTAAATATGTTTAACCAAACTGGTTTTAATAGCACTCCATTCAATCTTACTTATACATTAGACGTACTGCTTTCCGTTCAAATGGACGGACATGGTGCGTCTGTCTTTTCTCCAGGAGTAGTTTATTCAGCTTCAATTGTGATGAATGGTGAAGGGTCAGCAGATATGAATTACATTCGTGAAATGATAAATTCATCTTTTATGAGTGGAGTAGGAACCCTAACTTCAAAAGTCATTCGTGAAAGTATAATGACAACGCTAATGAATGGCGATGGTCAACTTAATGTTCAACCTAAGAAATTTCACATTGACTCCATAACTGTTAACGGTCCATTTGCACCAGGAGATAAGATTGTGATTGATTCAAATAAATTTAGAGTAACTAAGAACGGAAATGTTATTGGATATGACGGAGATGTATTCGATATTAATCCTGGATTAAACACGATCACGTATAAAGACACTGTGACTGGTCGTAATATCCTAGTCAGAGTGTCTTACCGTGATCGATATCTGTACTAAGTAGGTGACTCAATGAAAAGATTAGCGGTGTACGATAAGAACATGAGCCACTTAGGTGGACTCGGGCAAGCAACCGATGTATTGCGAACCAGACGTGTTAATAGCGACTACGAATTAACATTCGTTGTTCCTATGTCGAGTGATGACTACAAGGTTATCGAATTAAAAGGACACGTTAAAGATGATCGAGGTCAATACTATGTCATTAATGATCGAGCTCGTAAACGAGACGGAGTAAAACGATTAGTTGAGTTTAATTGTACTCATATTATGTTCAAACTTGCAGAGTTTAAGTTTCCGTATGCTTCTTATATTGACGAAGCATATGGTGTGTCGATAAGTACCTTACTGTTATCCATATCTAATGCAACAGGTGGTAAGTTTACGTTTTCTGTAGATGATACCTTTGATCTCAAAGACATTAAGGATTTTGGTAGAGGAGATTGCTTACAGGCATTAAATCAAGTGGTGGAAGCGTATGGATGCGAAATCGATCCGGACAATTTCAATATTCACATTAAAAAACAAATCGGTATGAATCGTGGTTACGAAGCAAGAATAAAAAAGAATCTTATTAATATCAATTTTAAGGATAGCAGTAGAGCGCTTGTGACGCGAATGTACAGTCAGATGAAAGACGGACGAACATTTATAGGTATGGCAGCATCAAACCTCACCACAACGGAATACGCTCTCTTGAATGCTATACCAGGCGCAATTGTAAATGGTGTAATAAGAGTTAACTACTTAATCTCACCTTATGCAGCTTACTGGTCCAATACAACTAACACCTATTTCGATGGAGAAGTTATTAATCAAGATATCGAAGATCCGTTAGAGCTGTTGAAGTATACAAGGAAAGAATTACTTGAATATGAAGTTCCAGCAATCGACATTAGTCTTAATGTTGCTGATCTACATCGAATCGATTATCAAGAGCCAGAAGTATTTCTTGGCGACACGATAAAAACTAGTGATCGTGAAATGCAGATTAATGGGATAACGGCCAGAGTAATGGAACTGAAAGAACCTCTATTCAATCCAGAAAAACAACCGGACTTTACATTAGCCAACTTTTATTTGAGAGACTATGATGATATCCTTGCCGATCTGAATAAATCAAAACAGATCGTTGATAACATTATTAGTGGTGGTAAAGTACGTACAGAAGCATTTGAGACATTCGCAGCTCAAGCGGTACATGATATCAATAACTCAAAATCTGAAATTATTTATGATGATCGAGGAATTGCATTAGTTAGTAAAACAAATTCAAATGACCAAGTCATTGTTTCTTCTAAAGGATTGTACGTAACTCAAGACGGTGGGCAAACGGCAGCCGCCGCAATAACAGCAGCAGGGATTATAGCAGAAAAAGTAATAGGTAAGCTTGGTAACTTTATAGAAATTGAAATAGGTACGTTGAACAACGTGTTCAAAGCCAATGGAGCAGGAATTCATTTGGGCCATCAACAATTCGCGAGTTCTCCTTTCCGAGTGGATATGCAAGGTAGATTAAACGCAACACAAGCTAATATAACAGGAATTATTAACGCTGAAGGTGGAGTGTTCTCAGGCGGTATTGTTGCTACTGGTACAATAACAGGTGGAACGATATTTGGAGCGAGGATCGCTACTTCATCATCATATCCAATGGCTGAAATGTCTAGCACAGATAAAATGTTCAAGGTTTCTCAATCTGCTACTCAATATGCTGAATTCAGAGCGAGTTACAATTCTACTGGTGGTGCAACAGCTCCGGCGTTAAGATTTGTAAATGGTTCAGATTATATGGAATTCGGAGGTATTGGTCCATTTGGGGTATTTGGTGTACTTGGATATGATGTGATGTATCTATTAGCTTATGGGAAAATAATTCAATTCACGACTGATTTTAATAGTTGGTCTAGTATTAGAAATGCTTCTACAGGTAGATCAATGCAGCAAGAGATCGACTCATTAACTGCGTCAATAAATTCGTTAGCATCTGCTGTAGCAACTAAAGGAGTTTCTACTGGCTCAGCGGGACCATATAATGCAGGTATTCCAATCGGAACTCAACTTATGAAGGGTGATGGAAATACAGTTACGTGGAACGGAATACCTGTACACGCCCATACACAGAATTAATGTGGTACAATATGGATAAAAAAAGAGGTGCTTTCATGAAAAAGAAAGTCGTTATTTTATCCATATGTGCTATTTTTCTATTGTCAAGTTCAGTAATGGCAAATACAACATCAAAAGTAGGTAAGAAAATCACTGCGGAGACTCCTGTTTACCTTGACGGTCAACTTATAAGTAATGCGATTATAACAGAAGGTTCCTCATTCGCTCCTCTTAGAGCAATAGCGGAAAAGTTAGGACTTGATGTTAAGTATGAAACATCCAAGGAAGGGAGTGTTATTAAGTTGAACTCAGTTGAAACTAAGGAAGTAACAAAAGAAATGGTTTGGAAAAAAGCTGAAATCGAAGCGGCTATTATTGGAGCTAACAATACCATCGATCGTTTGAATCAAGAAATCGAGCATTCCACCAAACAACTAGAAACTGCAACACATGAATTACTTGTTAAAACACTGGAAAGATCAATATCGGAGGCAAAGGAACAAATCATTACTGCACAAGCTAACATCATCACTTATACAAATGAGTTACTAGAACTAGAGTCTAGTAACTAGAAGTTACTGCATAGTGGATAAACCGCAAGTATTGTTTTGTGCAGATTCCTTATAGTTTCGAATATATTAGGACAAAAGGAGGGAAATTGGATATGACAGATCAAGTTTCAATGGAATTTAACGGTAATGAACTAATATTAATCGAAAGCAGAACAATGCGTGACGAGTATATATTCAAAGACTCTGTGATGGACAAGGTGAAAATCGTTCCTCTTCTTCCTCAGTCATTTGAATTAACTATCGAGATGGCCGCAAACTATTATGAGGTTGAAATCGAAACTGTTCGAACATTGTTGAAGCGTCATCGAATTGAATTTAATGAGTATGGAGAAACCAAAATTCTAAAAGGTAAGTCATTAGCTGATTTTAAGACGATGGTTCAAGATGAACTATCGTTAAGTGGTATCAATTCATTGACACTAATTACACGTAGAGGATTACTTCGTATCGGAATGCTTCTCACTGAGTCAGAAGTTGCAAAATCAATACGAAACTATCTATTGAACGTGGAAGAACTCGCTCCAGATGAGGTAAGGCAATGGGCGATTGAACGTGAAATTTCTAAACGTGAACGTAGATTGTTAACGGATTCGATTCAAGAATTCTATACTGCGGTATCTGACGTGGACGATAGATTTAAGTACGCCAATTTCACAAATCTTGTCTACAGAACTCTGTGGGATACAGATGCTAGACATCTCAAAGAAGTTTATGATATTGAAAAAAATGATTTGCTTCGAGACGCATTTAGTACTGAAGACTTGAAGAAAGTAGTAAAAGTAGAAAGAGCAATCGCTGGAATGCTTAATCTTGATTTTAGCTATGATGAAATTAAAGATAGAGTATTTGGAAACAAAGAAAGATTTCAATGAAGAAGTGAAAACAGTAGTAACATCGCAATAATACAGTTATATACTATAAGTATTAAAAGCTCTCAACAATCGTTGAGGGCTTATTTTTCGTTCAGAAAGGACGGAATAAAGTGGCTGATATAAAAAAGAAACTTGAAATGCTTGTTGATGTAGATCAACCGATTGAAGAAATAAAGGAATGTATTATCGCAATATCTATTATGCATGGATCACAGCAAATAGAAATACTAAAGGAAGTTGAAATTTGGTTAGGTGAAACCATTGAGCAGGCTACTCCGAAGGTAACGAAACAGAAAGACGATTCAAACGAAGGTGAAGAAACGGATATTGTAGGGAAGGAGTAAGTGATATGAAAACTATGTATCCAGGCATGGTAAACAGTCCAATCACGGAACTAGCTGCTGATATGACTGCAGGAACAGATTCTATTACAGTGCTAAACGGGGATGCACTTCCAATTCCACCTAACCTTTTTGTTATCGGGCAAGGTGAGTTTGCGGAGACAGTGCTGTTTACAGTAAAGAGTGGGAATACAATCTCTGGTCTAACAAGAGGATTGCAAGGCGTAGCTAGAGCATGGCCGAGCGGCGCGAAACTATCTCGTAACTTTACCGAGTATGATTATCGTGCGCTGATCGATAATGTAAATGAAGCTTTTAATACGTTAGCGCCGCTAGATTCTCCTGAGTTTACAGATATTCCAACCGCGCCAACAGCTGCTCCGATGACTAACACCAAGCAAATAGCTAACACTGAATTTGTGACAGAGGCAGTATTGTCACTTGATGCATCGATAACTTCGCTGGACGATGAAGTCATAAGTGTGAAGGAATCTGTGCAGGATGTTTCGTCGCAGTTGGCGGAAACTGAGCAGCAAATTGATCAGCTAGAGACAACAAAGGCTAATGAATCAGATGTTAACGAGAAATTCAATCTGAAAAGAGACAAAAATGTAAAAATTAACAACTCCGATCTTGATATATCTTCTGATGCAAACAAAGTTAAACTAATAAATTTATCGGATGAAGTACATGCAGCGATGGCAGGAACAGCGCCTGTTAATCCTGTTATACCAAACGTCAGCATCACGAGAGAAAAGTCTGCTCCCTTGTCTTATACTCGTAATATGACAGGGTTTTACGAAAACGCCTCATCTAATTTGTACGACAAAACGTACAATACGCCAGGTTATTTTGATTATTTGACAGGTGCG